>CAUZBE010000318.1:0-4312 GCA_963577885.1 Alphaproteobacteria bacterium | reverse complement strand
GTCAATCTCGGCATGGGTTCGGACTTAAATACCGCCCTGGGCATCGAGGTGGAGGCGTATAACCGCCTGATCCCTACCGAAGACCGCCGCGAAGGTGTTCTGGCCTTCAACGAAAAGCGCAAACCGCGCTATGCTGGCCGTTAAAGTTTCCACGGTTGGCTCGGCGTCTTAATGCGTACTAAAACCACTAGGGTGGGCGCTGAAATTATTGGCAATATAGGCCCATAGTTTCGAGGACTAGCGCCATTAAGGCGCGCAGCATGCGTGACGCTTGAACGCAAAACAAGGGGCACGCTAGTGACCCTTGATAAGATTCGAAGGAGAGTTTTGATGACCGACGGTGACAGCCTGACCCAAATGGCCCTGGGCGAAGACTATGCGGAAATCAGGGATGGGGTGCGCAAGGTTTGCGCCGACTATCCCCTAGTATATTGGCGCGAGAAGGACGAAATTTCGGAATACCCCCATGAATTCGTCGATGCCATGACCAAGGCGGGCTATCTGGGCGCCCTGATACCAGAGGAATATGGCGGCGCCGGGCTGCCCATCCGCGCCGGCTCGGTCATATTGGAGGAGATCCACGCCTCAGGCTGTTCCGCGGCCGCCTGCCACGCCCAGATGTACATCATGGGCACCGTCTTGCGCCACGGTAGCGAGGCGCAAAAGCGGACCTATTTGCCGGGCATCGCCAACGGTGAAATCCGCTTGCAGGCCTTCGGCGTGTCGGAGCCAACCTCGGGCACGGACACCACACAGCTGAAAACCCGCGCCGTGCGCCAGGGTGATCACTACGTTATCAACGGCCAGAAGATCTGGACCTCGCGGGCTAAGCAATCGGATCTGATGCTGTTGCTGGCCCGCACCACGCCGCTGGATGAAGTAGCCAAGCGGACGGATGGCCTGTCCACCATTCTGGTCGATATGCGGGATTCCGTGGGCAACGGCATGGAAATTCAAGGTATCCCGACCATGATCAATCATAATACCAACTCGGTTTTCTTCGACGACCTGAAAGTGCCAGTGGAGAATCTGATCGGTGAAGAGGGCAAGGGCTTCCGCTATATCCTGGATGGCATGAATGCAGAGCGGGTCCTGGTTGCCTCAGAATCTATCGGCGATGGCCGCTGGTTCACGGAAAAATCGGTCGCCTATGCCAACGAACGGGAAGTTTTCGGCGCCCCAATCGGTGCTAATCAGGGCATCCAATTCCCCATCGCCCGGGCCTATGCTCAACTTAAGGCCGCTGAATTAATGGTGCGCCAGGCCGCCGCCCTGTTCGATGCTGGCCAACCGTGCGGCGCGGAAGCCAACATGGCCAAAATGCTGGCCTCGGAAGCGGCGTGGGACATGGCCGAGGCCTGCATGCAGACCTATGGCGGTTTCGCGTTCGCCAAGGAATACGATATCGAGCGTAAATGGCGCGAATGCCGCCTTTACAAAACGGCGCCGATCTCAACAAATTTAATCCTGGCCTTCGTCGCCCAGCACGTCCTAGGCATGCCACGGTCGTATTAAGGGATTGAACTGAAAGCCGTATTTGTCACCAAGCAAAACGAAATATAGCTCCAGCTTCGATAATAGCCGGACCAAACACCGTTATTCCCATGCTGACGGTAGCCGGACCTCGGTCGTGGTGGGTGTGCCGGTACCGGAACCAGCGGCCTTGGCCTGCTGATGATTGGCCTGTTTGGCCTCGGCATGGCCCGGCGGCGCCGGAGCTTAAATCGTTGGTAGAATTACAGTGACGATCCGACAACGGGGTGCGCGGGCTTTGCCGCGCACCCGAATTTTGTTTGTAATCGATCCATAATCAGCAACGCTGGTGGGGTAAAAATGAAACGCACTGTTATCTGGATAATTATGCTTTACCTGCTAGCAGGCGGCGCCACTCGCATTGCGGTCTAGTTCCGATATAGACCATGGTGGTAAATAAACGGGCCTGTGGTTCCTGCGTTTAAAAGATCCCGGCCGTGAAGGCATATACACCGCCGACCACGCCCAGCGTTTCGTGCCACTGACCAAAGCGGGCCCGAAAATAGCGTTGCTCAAACAATAATTTGGGCGTTAAACATTGTTTTAGTTTTGCGCTAAAAGGCGATCGGCGCAGCAGAGTTTGAGACCTGCTCTAGAGGGCAGGCGATCAAAATCGGTCAGATTGGATAGGCCTAGCCAATCACCGGCAGGGCCTGTTTCAGGGTCTTGACGGCCAGCGGCAGGCGGCCGATGGTTTCGCCGTCGGCATCCACCAGGGCTTCAGGCGAACCCGTGACAGCGAAGTCGCGGCCGCGTATATAGTCGATTTTAGGATGTTCTATGTGCCGCCCCTCGAACAACCAGCTGGGCTTTTGCAAAATGATGTCCCGGCGCGCGATATCCTTGAAGAACAGAAAATCTGCAATGCCGTCGGCATGATCGGCGCCGGGCGCCAGGCGCATGCCGCCAGCCAGGATCTCGAGATTGCAGATCAAGCCGGAGTAATGCATCACATTCTTTGTCAGTTCGCCATCGATGGTCAGATCACAGGTGCGGTTGGGGTAGGTCAGGGTTACCAACAAGGTATTGACGTAGTAGCTGAACCGGCCGCCGATTTTCTTTAAGAGATGGGCATTATTGGTGCGGTAGACGATTTCCGCCGCGCCGCCCCAGGATATGGCCAGGACGCCATAGTGCCGGCGATCGCCGCCATCCAGTCCGGCGCAATCCGCCCGTAACAGATCAAAGCGTTGTTCCCGGCCCGCCGCGATACCGCCGACGGCGCCATCCAGATCCCCATGCACGCCAATGGCGCGGGCCAGCTCGTTCGCCGTGCCGGCGGGGATCACCGACAGGCGCACATCGCTGTTAGCCGGTACGCCGTCGCCCATAATGCCGTTCAGCACGCCATTCATGGTGCCATCACCGCCCACGGCGATGATATGGCTATAGCCATCCGCGAGGGCTTGCCTTGCCAGGGTGGTCTCCGCCCCCGCCTTGGCCGTGACCGTAACATCGAGTTCGCCCAACGCCGCGCGCAATCGGGCCTCGACCTCCGGCCAGACGCGGCTGGCATTGCCCTGGCCCGCCGCCGGGTTAACAATAACCTTTGATGCCTTGGCCGCCATGGCGGCGCCTTAGTTGGTCAAGGCGTGGGCAAGAAAGCGGATGCGGTCCTGGCCCCAGTACGGCACACCGTCAAAAATGAACCAGGGCATGCCAAACACCTGATGTTCGATGGCCTCATCCGTATTGGCCTGGTATTCCGCCTCGATCGTAGCATCGCCAATCCTTGCCGCCAGACCGCCGCCATCGAAGCCAGCGCCGTTGGCCACCGCCACCAACGTGGCCTGATCAGAGATATCCTGCTCTCGCTCCCACACGCAGGCCAGAAAAACATTGGCCAGGGTAATGGCGTCTTGCCCCGCTTGGCGCGCCGCGATGACCATCTGAGCCGCCTGGCCATCATCAACCGGAAAGTATTTCGGCTGAATATTCATCGGGATGGACCAATGGTGCTTCCAACGCTCTAGTTCCACTAGGCGGTACGCCAGGCGGGCCGGGTGGCGCTTGCCCACGGGCAAACCACCGGTTGCCGCCATGACCTGGGCACCCTTGATCGGTTTAATGTGAAAGATGGCGCCGGTCTGTTCAATAATATCCGGCAAGCGCCGTCCGCCCATGTAAGTGTAGGGCGATCCCAGGGAGGCATAGTAGTCAACGTTCTTTTTCATAACAGTCTCCACGAGAAATCTAATTATGGTGCTTGGTAGGCATGCCATTGTCCACCCAATCCGGCGACGCAATTTATAGGCTAGCGAAGAGAACTGCTATTTTCGCGAAAGCCTCCCACAAGATTACGGTAACAATGATCGGCGGCAGCGTATAGCAGGCCATGCCACTGGGCCAGTGACATTATATCGCGCGCGCAACCACCGCCAACTACGCAGGCAACAGGCAGGCCCCGTTCAGCGCAGGCGCCGATGATCAGGGCGTCGCGCCGCGCCAGGCCGCCATCACTCAACGCTAGCTTGCCCAAGCGATCTTCGCCATGCGGATCGACGCCAGCATTGAAGAAAACTAGGTCCGGGGCAGGGCCGGATAATGATAACAGCTCCTCTATTTGCGCCGCCAGGATTTCCAGATAGATCGCATCCCCCGTCCCCTCCGGCAGGCCGATATCGCGGTCGCCGATTTGTTTGCGTGTCGGAATAATATCCTCCCAATGTATAGAAACCGTATAGACCCCACCAAAACGGAACACTTTATTCAACATGCCTAAAACTGGGGGCAGGCAATTCTCCGTTGTGGCGCCGACCTAATTGGGTACTTTGCGCCC
>CAUZBE010000317.1:0-4337 GCA_963577885.1 Alphaproteobacteria bacterium | reverse complement strand
ATCAAGCCGTGTTCCCTCGGTATCCAAAAGCAGACTTTGCAATTGCGCTTGGTCCACCAGGTCCGTCAGGCCGTCGGAGCACAGCAACAGCATGTCGCCGCGGCGAAACGCCGGCGCAAAAACCCAGGGATTTATATGTGGTTGCGGGCCGATACCCTGGGTTAAAATATTTTTTTTCGGTTCCACACCGGGTCGCCCACTATCCAACCAATCCTGATGCTGCGAATGATCCCGGGTCAATTGTTCGATCTGGCCGTCCCGCAATCGATATAGTCGGCTATCGCCGACGTGGAAGGCCACCGTGCTCGATGGGTCGCCGGGTGCGCAAACGAGGCCGGTCAATGTCGTTCCCATCGATCTTTCCGGCGCCAATCCGCGATCTTGATTAATATTATAAACCCGGTCATTGGCGCGAAGCATCGCCGCGAAAACCTGATCCAAAATGCACCGGGTTGAGGTCAAGCCGCCGCCCGCACTCCCTTCGTCCGGCGCCATCTGTTCCAGCGTGGTAAGAGTGATGTCTTCGGTCTGGGTTAGACCCATGCCTTCCCTTTGGTGCTCGGCTAGATATTCCCGCAATGCGGCGATCGCTTCGTTGCTCGCCACCTCACCGGCTTCAGGTCCACCCATGCCGTCGGCCAAGACAAACAAACCAAGGCCTGGGTCAACGAGGAAGGCGTCCTCGTTATCGGATCGCTGCAGTCCTGGGTCGGTGGCGCCGGCAGCGATGATATTTGCGCCAATAGTCAAATTGTTCAACCGCACATTCCCGGCCAGGACTGGCCATTATGTTGGCGGTGGCATATCAATTCGACGGAGCACATAAACTTAGAACTGCACGCTGGAGCGGGTCTAATCATAGCACGCCTTTGGTTACCCATTCCAAATACAAGTTCATAAGATCGGGACCGAGAAATACTGCAAAACTCCCACCGATAGCCAAAAGAGGTCCAAACGGTACAGCCGAATGGCGACCGCCACGATAGCCTATCAACAGACCAATTCCAATGAGCCCGCCGATCAAAAAGGCTGTAAATAATGCGGTCATCAGATCAGAGAAGCCGAGCCATGCCCCGATTGCCGCCGCTATTTTCCAATCCCCCCGGCCAATACCGTCGCGGCCGCTCATCAATTTATAGAGAAGGTTTATCACCGCCAAACAGCCCCAACCGGTCGCTGCGCCCAGAATGGCCTCCTGCGCCGGCGCAAGAAGCGCAAAGGTATTGATCAACAAGCCAACCCAGATGGCCGGTAGCGTCAGCGCGTCCGGCAGAATGAAATGATCCAGATCGATCAAGGCGAGAGCCAGCAACAGGCAACAAAAAGCAAACCGCGCCAGTGCCTCCCAGGTCAGGCCAAAATACCATATTATCAAGACTGCCAACGCGCCAACCAACAACTCGACCAGCGGATACCGCGGCGAGATCACTTCATGGCAACCGGAACACCGGCCTTTCAGCCACAAATAACTGATCACCGGAATGTTCTCGTGCCAGCGGATCGCACGCTTGCATGAAGGGCATTTCGAGCGGGCCCCAAGCATTGGCCAGTGGCCGCAATGGGTCTCGGTGGCGGCCGCGGAAGATATGCTTTTCGGTAGCCGGAATACCACGACATTCACAAAACTGCCGATCATTAACCCGAACAGCGCGGCGATCGCGTACACCGGACCCTCGTGTTGCACCAGCAAGTGCAGCGAAAGTTCCAATTGAGACATTCGCACCCCATTCACCGACTCGCTAGGAGCCACAAACAGAATACACTATTATGGTGAAGCAAATATTTTCTATTAATACAACTTAGGAAATTTACGCCCACATCACTGTCTGACTATCCACCTGGAAGTTGCCCCGTATACCGGCATGGAAAGAAAACTTTGTGCTATTCTCGCGGCCGACATCGTCGGCTACAGCGCCCTTATGCATCAGGACCACATCAGCACCATCACGGCATTGAATGAATGCCGCGATATTGTTGACGCTATCATTGGTGACTATGGCGGCCGTATAATGTTCACGGCTGGCGACAGTGTGGTCGCAGAATTTCCCTCGGCGGGCAATAGCGCCCTTTGTGCCCAGGGCATGCAGGTCGCCATCAATGTGCGCAACGATAATCCACACGCCGGACCCGAGATGCTGTTCCGCATTGGCTTGAACGTGGGCGATGTGGTGATTAACAAGCATGATCTGTTGGGCGAGGGGGTGAATATTGCCGCCAGGTTGGAGGCGTTGGCGGATCCCGGCGGCGTCCTGCTGTCGGGCAGTGTTTACGATCAGATAGCCTTCGATCCAAGCATCACTGGTAATTTGACGATAGAGGCAATGGGCCTTGTGGACCTGAAGAATATTGCCGAACCGGCCCGCGTTTATAGACTGATCATCACGAAGCCACCCGTGACAGCGGACCCCAAACCGCTGGTGAACGAGGCCAACCAGCTGGAAGTTGGTGCATTGCAATTTGATACGCCCGATGGCCCGGTAATGGCTGTCATCGGCGGTGAATTGGCGATCGGCCGCATGGTTCGCGGCCAACCAATCGCCGTTGGCGTGACCCACCCCCAGGTATCGCGTATAGGCAGGCAAGCCCGGATTGATTTCCAGGAGGGTATCTTTGTAGTTACCGATCTTGATAGTGCGAACGGAACGTTTCTGAATGACGATCCGCTGGTCTCGCAACAGGCCCAAAAGTTAGTCTACCATGATGGCCGCTGCAAAATTTCCGTTGGTGGTGGCCGGGAGCCGGCGCAAGAGGGCCACTGCCGGTTCATAGTCGATGCGGTTGAAGCGATAGATCCGGTGCTGCGCATTGCGCTGGACAGCGACATTCTGGACGAACCAGGCTTCGCGTCCACCGCGGCAATCTGGACAGGTCTGAGCGAGGAAATCCGCCGTGTTTGGGTGTTGGGCGCCGGGCAAATTTTGATCGGCAGCGATCTGGATTGCGGCATCTCCCTGCCCGGCGCGGCGCAGCAAAATTCCAAGGTGGCCGTCGAACGGCTCCAAGGCCGCTATTTGTTAAGTCCCTTTGGATTGGGCGAGCCATTGCTTAATGGCGAGCCTTTAAAAAAGCATACAACCGCCCGTCACGGCGATGTCCTCGTAATCGGCGAGCAGAGCATCACGATCAGTACGTTACATTTAGCGCCAGGGCCCTGACGGCGTCCTACTACAATAATTAAAAGCCGGGTCCCCCAAAGCTAATTCTTAACTAATTATGGGGCAATCTGTAATTCAAATAGGTTTGGGACAGCTCTCAGACGCCTAACTAGTATATTCCGGCACTCTGGGGTAACGTCGGTGTAAATTATTACGACAAAGCAAAGAGCAATAGGCGATGCCATCAATCTCGCAGAAACGCCTTACTGCGGTACTTGCCGCTGAGGCGGTTACCATCGGCACCGGCAATAGCGACCGCATGCAAATTTGGCTAGAAATTCTCAGCAACTATAAGTCCGCGCTCGCAAGCCAGATCAAGCACCTCGGGGGCAACGTTATTGGCCGATCGCATACGGCAGTTCTAGCCGAATTCGCTACCGTTGTGCACGCGGTTGATTGCGCTTTGAAATTCCAACACAGCATGATGGTACGCAATCGCGGGCTGCCGCCTGAAAACCGCGTTTTTTTCCGATTAGGGCTGCACGTCGGCGAAATTATTCTGGGGGGCGGGTCCTTGACGGGCCACGGCGTCCAAATTGCGATGCAGCTTGGCGCCAACACCCTGCCAGGCGGTATATTGATCAGTGGCCAAGCCTACGATTTAATCTCTAATCTACAAAACGAGTTTGAGTCGACGCCCGCGCTCATGCATACCGACAGCGGGCCGGAACTTCGCGTCTATCCTAAGCGGCCGGACCAATCCGTGGATTTTAGGGAGGATACACAGGAGGAGCAAGCAGCGTCCGATCCGGCGGATGTCACCATATTGGATTTGAGCAACCATTTCGAGATGCCTGGGGATGACATCACGATCATCGGCGAGCTGCCGGCAACCGATTCGCAAGTCGACCCGGTAGCGACTGCCAACCGTCCGGCATCGGAATTGATCATTACGCAAATCGAGGCGTTGTTACTGCAGGCCGGGGCGAACGCAAAAACTACCGACTATTATTTAACCCTGCAGGACTATGAAAAGGCGCGGCAGTTGACCGAAGAACTAAGACAGGTGGCGCCGGAAAGCCAATCCTTCTATTTCGACCGGCTGCGCGAAGACACCATCGCATTGGAAAATGCCTTTGGGTTCGAGGGTGATGCCGTCGTTGAGTCCCCCGACGGGGTGTATATTGTCAGGCTTGCCACCACGCTGGACATCGGCAGGGGACGAGAGGGCGCCATAATTGG
>CAUZBE010000316.1:0-4350 GCA_963577885.1 Alphaproteobacteria bacterium | reverse complement strand
GGGCGAGATAGTTGCACGCCAATGCTGCGGCCCAGATCGTGTCGTAAGATTTAACACAGATAAAGGCGATATCCGCCGGCCGCTCCTTATTCAGGCTCTGCAAGTCGGTGAAATGCATGGCCCGCACGGGGGTGGTAAAGCATTCCGGCTCCGTCACGCCTTCCACGCGCAGACCGTGGGCCTGCATATGCTCCACATGAGCCGGCCAGGGATCGGCCAGGATGACTTCCAACCCGGCACGGGCAAAATGCCCCCCCACATAAGCGCCAACCGCGCCGGCACCGATTAGCAATATCCGTTCATTCATATTAACTACCTTATGGTTGGGGCCTTTAAAAAGGTTTGTCGCCCGCAATGGTCACCCGGCGCATGCGGCGGCGCTGGCCCGAATAATCATCAATGGCGAAATGCTGGGTGCAGCGATTATCCCACAGGGCGAGAGAGCCAACCTGCCAGTGAAAGCGGCAGGTATATTCTGGGCGGACACAATGATCGGCTAGATAATCAATCAACGGGCGGCTCTCCGCCTCGGTCATGTCTTTGAGCCCGGCTGTGTGCCCCTTACTCACGTAGAGCCCTTTTCGCCCGGTTTCCGGATGGGTGCGCACAACGGGATGTTCAGCGCCCATCTCCACCTGGTCCATATTCTTCGCCGTCATAGCGGTGGCGGATTTAAAGGCGGCCGCGCGCCCGCCACTGCCCTTCAGGGCGGCGCTATAGACGCCAACCAAGCCATCCAGCATATTTTTCGTGCCATCCGACAGGGCATCATAGGCAAGGGCCGTGTTGGCGAACAGGGTATCGCCGCCCGCGGCAGGTACTTCCTGGGCAAACAGCATGGTGCCCAACGGTGGCATCGTGGCGAACGACATATCAGAATGCCAGGCACCGCCAAAATTCCGTTTATCGGTCTCGGTCTTCAAAATCTCGAAAGCTTCCGGCGCCTCCGGCAAGCCTTCGATAAAGGGGTAAACGCTCAAGGGGCCAAAGCGCCGGGCGAAGGCGATTTGCTGATGGGGGTCCAGATCCTGTTGGTGAAAGAAGATAACCTGGTGATCCAGAAAGGCCTGATGAATTTCGTCAAAGGCCATATTACTCAGATCCGCCGACAGATCCAAACCGTGTATCACGGCGCCCAAGGCGCCCGAACAGGGCACCACATCCAGTGATTTATAGGCCATTCAATGTCTCCTAAACCCTTCTGCATATTGTGCCCGCTATTGACCACCGGCTCAAGCCTGATAGCGGAACGCCCGGCGCAGGCCAAAAAACCGGCGCTGCCGCATATTATTGAAATTGTGCTGGCTGCAGGCGGGGAAGCGGTCTTTCGGGACCATTTGCAACATGATGCAAATCGTACCTGGTAAAATAGAGATGCCGGCCAGCGCCTTTTGTTATTTCCCGGTATCCCAAATCACCGGTTTTCTGGGCGCCACGTCCGCCGCGCTGATCAGCGTGCCCTGGAAGGGCCGGCTGAGCGTGACGCTGCCGGCCGCCTCGCTAACCTCCACGACGCCGTGCATCAATATAACGCCATGGCCGAAATTTATTTCACCGGCCCAGAAATACGTGCCCCGAATACCGATGGTGGCGACCGGCATCTTGATTTGCAGGCCAGGGCCGCCCATCTTGCCGGAGATAAAACGCATGGCGCCCTTCAATAACGTGATGACGCCGCCGGCGTTGCCATAGACATACTCGTCCAACACCACTTCAGCTTCGGTGCAATCGACAGCACGCTGCCGTCCCGGAACCGCAATACGGCGCGGGCATCCTGGCCCTTCTTGACCTCGTCATTTTGAAAGACTGGCAAATCCCGCAGCAAGTCTCGGGTTTGACCGCCCAGTTTGCCCTCGACGTTGGTTTTGGTGCGGGTAACGCCCCCAATCCTTTAGTTTCCCGCGTCGGTGGCGGCAGAAAATCCGAGAACCAAGAAGGGGATGGCCAAAATAGTCAATGCGTTGGCGATTGATCGCGTTTTCATGACGATTTCTGATCTGTGTTGTCCTCTCACCTACGGCCCGATGTTAAGGACGGAGGCCAGTGTCACTGAACAAAAACCGCGCTGACGCGGCTTCGCCGACGACAGCTGGTTTAATTCAGAGGCTATTTAGCTGCCTTAAAATACGCCTAGTGAATTAGGAACACCCAAAAACACATAGTTAACGTTGCCGTAGGAAATTGCCCGCAATTCGGCCTCCCGCCTTTCCATATTTCGCCGAATTCACCTTATCAGGGCCGCGCGCACCGCCGGATCGTCGCCAAGGCCTAATTCGGCCAAAATCTCCTCCGTATGTTCACCTACCTGCGGTGGCGGGCGGCGCATCTGGGCCGGCGTGCGGGCAAAGCGCCAGGGAAAGCGCGGCACCTTGATATCCGTGCCGTCCCTCGCTGCCATCGACATGGTCATGCCCAGCGCCTTGGCCTGGGCGCTTTCAAAGGCCTCCTGGATTGAAAGCACGGGTCCATGGGGGATGTCGTTCTCAACCAGAAACCGGGTCCATTCCTCCGTGCTTTTCTCCACCATCGCCTCGGCGGTGACGGCGCGCATGGCAATTTTGTTGATGGAACGGGCGCTGCCGTCGGCGAAACGGGCGTCATCTTTCCATTCCGGCCGGCCGCAAAAATCGGCGAAACGGCGAAAGTCCTCATTGCGGGCCACCATGATCTGGATATGGCCGTCAGAGGTATCGAACAGGCCATAGGGCGCGCTGGCCGGATGGTGGTTGCCTTCGGGTTGGGGATCCTGGCCAGAGGCAAAAAACTTCCCCGCCTGCACCGTCAACATCGACATGGTCGCCTCCAGCAACGAGGTGCGCACCACCTGGCCACGGCCGCTTTGCTGCCGCTCCATCAGGGCGCCCAAAATGCCAATGGTATTGCACAAGCCGCCGATGACGTCCGAGACGGCGATGCCTGATCGGATCGGACCCGTCTCCGCGCTGCCCGTAATGGACATCAAGCCGGAATAACCCTGCACCAGCTGATCAACGCCCGAACGCGCGCCCATGGGCCCCACATCGCCAAACGCCGACAGCCGGGCCACCACCAGGTGGGGAAAGTCGCGTTCCAGCACATCATCGGTATAACCCATAGTGTCGAAAACGCCGGGCCGGAAATTTTCCACGACCACATCGCCGGTCCGCATCAGCGCCTGCAACGTTTTATTCCCGCCCGGCTTGCGCAGATCGATATGCAGGCTGCGCTTGTTGCGGTTGGCGGTGGTAAAATAGCCGCCCATGCCGGGGCTGAAACTAGGCGCCTGCTGGCGGAGGGTATCGCCCTGCCCGGTCTCTACCTTGATCACGTCGGCGCCCATATCACCCAACAACATCGGTCCCAGAGGACCCGCGATGACCCGCCCCAGGTCAATCACCCTAATTCCGCTCAATGGCATAGCTGTCCCCTTTTTTGCTTTAACCTCATAAACGCCTCTGATCATAGCAAGGCATCCCGAAAGGCTCTAGCATGGCGGAGAATTCAGAGGGATAGCGTGATGACCGAACAGGCCCGCCGGCAGGCAATGGAGTTGGGGTTTTGGGATGGGCCGGTAACGGCGCGGGCGCTGCCAAAGGGCCTTACCAACCACAATTTTCTGGTTGAAGACGGGACCCGGCGATATATGGTGCGCATCGGCGATGACCGACCGGAACATGCTGTATTCCGATACAACGAAATCGCGGTCAGCCTGGCCGCGCACGATGCCGGCTTATCCCCGGCCCTGCTGCACCACGAACCTGGCGCCCTGATTTTTGACTACCTGACGGATGCGGTCAGCCTGGATGCCAATGATTTAGGGCAAGACGCCAACAGGGACCACCTGACCGGCCTTTTGGGCCAATGCCATCTGGATTTGCCCAGTCATCTGGAAGTGCCGGGGCCTATGTTCTGGGTCTTTCATCTGAACCGCCGCTATGCCCGGATCATCATGCAGCATGGTGGCCGCATGGCCCCGGCGATTACCAGGCTCATGGCCCTGAACGACGAATTGGAAACCGTAATCGGACCGATCCAACCAGTGTTCTGCCATAACGACCTGGTGGCGGCGAACATTCTCGACGACGGCGAACGATATTGGCTAGTCGATTGGGAGTTCGGCGGCTGGAACGACGGTTTGTACGACCTGGCCAGCCTGGCCGCCAACCTGGACCTGGAAGCAGGGGTGGTGGATCATATGCTGCGCCGTTACCTGCATCTTAGAGATGAAGAGCCGAACCAGGCCAGCCGGCGCAGGTTCAAGACGTGGAAATACGCCGCCTTGATCTGGGCCGGCCTATGGGGCGGCGTGGGCGAAATATTTGCCAACCTGGATTTCGATTACGCCGCCTACAGCCAACAGCGTCTGGATCA
>CAUZBE010000315.1:0-4351 GCA_963577885.1 Alphaproteobacteria bacterium | reverse complement strand
GTGTGGGAAACTCTCGGGTTCAGCCTCCCCTGTTCGAACCAGGCGAACAATTGCGCCAGCATCGCCTGCATGCGGGGGCCGTATTCGTGGCGCCTATCATCCGGGCTCCAGCCAACGTAATAGCCCATGTTCAGGCCGCAGACCGTGATGTTCTTGACCAGCAGCAGGTTGGCCGGGATCTGCTGAATGGTGCCCCCGGCGAAACCCACCGGCATAATACGGCCCTCTGGCGCGATGCAGCGCAGGGATTGTTCAAACACCTCGCCGCCCACCGGGTCATAAATCGCATTGGCGCCCCGGCCGTCGGTGATCTCCAGCACCTGGTCGCGGAAGGGCCCGTCGCGGTAGTTGATGCCATGGTCCGCGCCGTGGGCCTTGACGATAGCAAGTTTTTCGGCCGATCCGGCGGTGGCGATCACTCGGGCGCCGAGGATCTTGCCGATCTCGATCGCGGCTATGCCAACCCCACCCGCCCCGCCGTGGACCAGTAATGTCTCCCCGGCCTGCACATTCAGTAGATGGGGCCAGGTCAGGGCGGCGCAGGATGTGCCGTAGGAATTAGTGAAGCAGATGGCCCGGCAAAAATCCAGGCTATCCGGCAGGACAAAGGTATTGACCTCGTGGGCCACCGTTTCCTCGGCCAGGCCGCCCCAATCCAGAATACAGGCAACCCTGTCCCCAACCTTCACCCGATGCACATCGGCGCCGGTCACGGTGACGATGCCGACCGCTTCCGTACCGGGCACAAAGGGCAGGGGCGGCTTGCGCTGATAGCGTCCCGAGACCATCAGCGAGGTCGCAAAACTGACGCCCGCGGCCTGGGTTTTGATGCGCAGCTGCCCCGGCTGCAGGGTCTGGGGTGGGCAATCTTCCACCCGCAAATTCTCGAATTCAGTATATTCCTTGACCAGAACACCACGCATGACGCAATTCCCCACCTATTTTCTCTACGAATTCATTTTGCCAACAAACCCCTTGGCCGCATAATCTTAGGGTCTGATATAGAGATGGAAAGAAAAGACTGATGGCCACTAAAACAATCCGTGTCGGCCTTATTGGGGCCGGCGGCAATACGACCAAGCTGCATATACCGGGCCTACAGGCCCAGGCGGGCATAAAAATCACCTCGGTGGCCAATCGGACGATGGCTTCCGGCCAGCGGGTGGCCGATGAATTCAATATACCCGGCGTAACTACCGATTGGCAGGAAATCGTCGAGGATCCGGAGATCGACGCGGTCTGTATCGGCACCTGGCCCTATATGCATGCGCCCATGACCATCGCTACTCTGGCGAGAGGCAAACATGTGCTGTGCGAGGCGCGCATGGCGCTGAATGCGGATGAGGGCTACGCCATGCTGGCGGCTTCGCGCCGGGCGCCGCGGTGTGTGGCGCAGATCGTGCCCGCACCCCATACACTGGCCTTCGATCAGACCATGATCGAGATGATCGGCGACGGTTACATTGGCGATCTGATCGCCCTGGATGCCAGGATCGCGTCAGCCAGCGATTTTCCGAACCCCAGCTCGCCAACCCATTGGCGCCAGGACCGAGATATGTCGGGCAACAACATTATGTCCATGGGCATCTGGTACGAGGCGATGATGCGCTGGGTCGGTCCCATGGCGAATGTCTATGCCACCGGCCAGGCGGTTGTCCCACACCGGATTGATGGGGCTGGTCGGCGGCTCGCCATGACCATTCCCGATCACGTGGATATCATCGGCAAAATGGAGCAAGGCGGGCAGATCCGCTTCAACGTCTCCACCGTGCTGGGCCATACCCCGGCCGTGGTTGATATTTGTATTTTCGGCACCAACGGCACCCTGCGCCTGCATCAGACGGGATCGGACCCGCTGGCACTATATGCGGGCAGGCGGGGCGAGGACGGCCTGGCCCCGGTTGCCATTGACCCCGCCAAGAAGGGCGCCTGGCGGGTGGAAGAGGAATTCATCAACGCCATCCGGGGCACCGAAGCGGTCAGCCATACGGATTTAACCACGGCGGTGAAATACATGGAATGGACCGACGCGGTGACCCGCTCTCTGCGCACCGGCCAGTCGGTCGTCCTGCCCTTGCAATAAATCTGACTATGGGAGGGGCCAGATACCGGGCACCTGGGTTGCCAGCCAATGGCTCAGCGCGGCGTTTACCTCAACCGGCTTTTCCTGGGCCATCCAATGGCCGGAGTCAATCACCCGCGTGGTCAGGTTCCCGCAGGTTTCGGACATGGCCTTGGCCAGGTCGGAATCTATACATTCACAGGTGTAGTCATAGCGCGCGGCGATGAACAGCACCGGCATTTCCAGCACGCCGCCATTCCGCGCAGTCTTGGCGTAGGCAGCGTTGGGGCCGTGGTTCATGTAATAGGAATCCGCTCCGAAGAAGCCGGTGCGCGACATCGCGGAGGCATAAGTCCATAAATCCTCTTCGCTGACTATACGGTCGTCACGAGGGACGTCCGGAGCAACATTGTCCGGACCGAACCAGCCCCCATGTTTGCGCACGAATGCAGTTCGCGAAGGCTTGCCCCTACCGGCCGGATCGCCACCTCGAAATAATGCCTTGGCAGTGTTGTACGGATTGGCCTCAAAACCGGCGGTGGCATGAGAAAAATTTTCCTCGTAGAAGCACATGTATTCCCATTGACCAGCAGGAAACTCATCGACGGGATATACTGAACGGTCGACCGTGGCTATCAAGCCCTCCAGGCCGTTCTCAACGACGCCGTAGGGGATACACAGGCTGGATACCGCCTGCACGCGATCAGGATGATGAGAAGCAATGTTCCAGACCACGGGACTACCCCAGTCGTGGCCAATCCAAACAGCCCGCTCTCGGCCCAGATCGTCAAGCAACTCCATCATGTCGGCGACGATTTCCACCTGGGCGTAGTCCTCATGCTTTTTGGGCACGGACGACCGGCCGTAGCCGCGCATGTCCGGTGCAATACAACGAAAGCCAATGGCTGCCAGGGCCCGCAGCTGATGTCGCCAACTGATGGATAATTCCGGCCAGCCGTGCACGAAAATAAGAAGCGGGCCGTCCTCCGGCCCTGCCGCCTGATAGAAGGTCGTGTGCCTTTTGGATTTGGTTACGTGTTCAGTGATGCTGACTGTCATCCCTGCTTCTCCTACTGTGGGCCAGTGTCTCCGCATTGCCGCCATAGCAACAGAGCTTACGGCCGACGGCAAGTACCTTTGGGAGCGCCGGAGGAATTTTCTAGTTTTGTGTTAAGCCTCATAGAGAACATTAATTTAACAATTTTAAGACCCAATAATTGGCCACAACCTAATTGCGGATTGTAACAATTAATTAATTCATCCTGTGTGTCCCCACACCTACGCGCCTATGTTAACCGGGCAGTCCGGCAGTTGATTTCCAGCTGCTACGTTCAATGTGTTCCAGTCCCGGTAACCAATTTTCTGGGACAGAAATTCCAGGGATTTGGCGTAGTTGATCTCGATGCCGTTCGCCTTCAATCCCGCGCGCAGGCGCTTGGCCTGCGCCTTTAGGGTATCAAGTGGGGGGCAGTAGGTTCGATCCATTCATCACAAAGCCTCAATCAGTGTTTGCGTGCAGAATATGAATGGGGCTCACATTGCCAATCGTCGGCAGGCCACCGAAATTGGCGGGTGGTAACAAAAGAAAGGCTTCACCATCGCTTGCGCCAGCAAGCGGCAGGGGCCTATTACCCTGCGATCTACGCGTCACCAACATCTTGATTGCGTCGTTCCACAGGGTGGTAATTGTCATGGCGTGGTGTTTCACGCTCGCGTATCCGAGGCCAATGATGGAGATCTTTTCAGCGATGATACCCTTAAAACCGCTGGCCAATCTGCCAACCCACGACGTCACCAACATGCCGCCCCACCTCGGCGATCAGGATTTATGGCTGAACGATGCGGCCTTGCGCGAGGGTGTGGCGCGGGAGGGCGGTAGCTGGGCTGGCGACAAGCTGGCGGCCTTCGGCAAAATTGCCGGCGCGGCGGATATTTTCGAGAAGGCCGATCTCGCCAACAAACATACGCCGGAGCTGAAGGCCTTCGACCGTAACGGCATGCGCATCAACCAGGCCGAGTACCATCCCGCGTATCACGATCTGATGGCTGTTGCGATCGAGAACGAGGTGCCAAATTTCGCCTGGAACCATCCCAAGCCCGGCGCCCAGGTCGTCCATGCGGCGCTGACCTATATGTTCAATCAACCGGAGGGCGGCGTGCTTTGCCCCGTGGCGATGACCTACGCCGTGGTGCCGGCCTTGCGCACCACCCCCAGCGTTGGCGATGCGTGGATACCCAGGCTGCTGTCAACGTCCTACAATCCCCGCGACATCCCCGCGGGCGAAAAAT
>CAUZBE010000314.1:0-4361 GCA_963577885.1 Alphaproteobacteria bacterium | reverse complement strand
CGATGGCAATTTCCACGTAATCTTCCTGATCGATCCCGATAAGCCGGCGGAATGGGACGCGGCGCGCCGGATCAACGACCGGATGGTGCTGCGTGCCATAGAAATGGAAGGCACCTGCACCGGCGAGCACGGTGTTGGAATCGGCAAGCGCGGCTATTTGGCGGCTGAACACGGCGAGGCGCTTGATGTCATGCGTACGCTAAAACAGGCGCTGGATCCCGGTAATTTGATGAATCCGGGAAAATTGCTGCCGGATTGAGGGCCATTGCGGCTTCCACCTTGCGCTCACATCCCCTGCTGATTAAGTCAGGGGACAGGGATGTCGCGGGGTACCTTTGCTTCGCGTGAAACCATGGATTAGATTTGTAGCGGTGTTGGCCGGTCATCCGGGGCGTTCTAGCGGAGACACGTAATGCGTAAATTTATTATTGGCGTTGCCGCCCTTTTGGCGCTGCTCGTCGCGACCGCCCTGATCGCCCCCAACCTGATCGACTGGAATACCTACAAAGGTGATATCGTCGCCCAGGCCAAGGCCGCTACCGGGCGCGATCTGACGATCGACGGAGATATCAATTTTTTGGTCCTGCCCAGTCTGCAACTGACCGCGACAAACATAAGGTTCGCCAATGTCAGGGGTGGCTCCGCACCTGACATGGCGCGGCTTAAATCGCTTGATATTCAGGTCCGTTTGCTGCCCCTGTTGCAGGGCCGTATCGAAGCCGATGCCATCACGCTGATTGAACCTGTAATCCTGCTCGAACGGTTGGCCGATGGCAGGGTTAACTGGGATCTGGCCGCGGCGAAAAAGAATGCGGCCGCAACGGTCTCCGCCCCTTCGCAAGCCGTCGGCGAGCATTCCGGCGGCCTCTTGCAAGGGGTCCAGCTGGACAATGTGCGCATCAGGCGGGGTACGGTGATCTATCGTGACGCCGTCGTCGGGACCGAGGAACGCATCGCCGGGCTTTCTGTGCAGGTTGGCGTGCGGTCGCTCAGCGGGCCGTTTCGGATCAAGGGTGATGTCATCCTGCGCGGCGTGCCGGTCTCTTTCGATGCGGCGGTCGGGGCCCTGAAGCCAACCGATCCGGCACCGATCAATCTTCAGGTGACGGTGCCGTCCGCCGGCACCCGGCTTGAGCTCAGCGGCGGTGCCGTTATCACCGGCGATGCACCACGATTTAACGGAAAGCTGACCATTAACGGCAACGATATGCGCCGGCTTACGGCCGCCATCTCAGGTCGTACCAGGAACAATCTGCCGACCGCCCTGGCACAGCCTTTTCTCCTCAAGGCCCGTCTTAAGGGGACGGACAAAGGCGGCACGGTAGAAAACATCGACGTGGAGCTTGGCGGTGCCCGTGCCAGAGGGGCGGTATCCTTTGCAACCGGAAAGCGGTTCCGGGCGGCGGTGCGCCTGCGCCTGAACCGGATAGATCTCGACCAATGGGTGAAGACCACCGCCACGGCCTCTGGCGCGGGCGACCGTTCCAAATCCACGCCCACCAAGGCTGCAATTGTGGCGTCGCCGGACGCCAATACCGCTTTCGCGCTTCCGGCCATGGATGCAACGCTCGATGCCCGCATCGATGCGGTGACCTACAACCGGCAAAACCTTCGGAACATCGCGGTCAAAATGTCCCTGGCCGGCGGGGTCCTCCGGCTCGACCAGGCGTCCGTGCTCTTGCCCGGGGGCGGTGAGGCGACGGTTTCCGGGCAGCTTTCAGCGCAAGCCGGCAAACCGGCTTACCGTGCCAAGCTTGATGGTCAGGCCGATAATTTGCGCGCGGTGCTCGGCTGGCTGGGAACCGACGTCCGTTTGTTTCCCGCATCGCGGCTCCGGAAATTCGCGTTCTCCGCGGCGGTCAGTGGCAACGACGAACAGGTTCACGTGCTTGATACGAAGATCAGCGTTGACACCACCCGGATCGATGGCGGTGTGACAATCGCGCTGCGTGATCGCCTGGCTTTTGGCGCGACGGTCAATATTGATAATCTTGATCTCGACGCCTACGCACCCCGGCCGGCACCACAAAAACAGCCGGCCGCGCCCGCTTCAGGGGACCCACCCAAATCGGGCGCAACGCCATCAAATAACGCCTCTGGAAGCAGCAAGCCAGTTGCGCCCCTGGCCGTGCTGAATGATTTCGATGCCAATATCCGGTTTAGTGTCGGCCGTTTGAAGACCCAGCAGGTGCCGATACGCGATCTTCGCTTCGAGGGCACCCTGGTGGGCGGGGTGCTGACGATCCGCGATGCTTCCGTCCGCGATGTTGGCGGCGCGCGCGCCGCCTTGTCGGGCAGCCTGAGTAATTTCAACGGTATACCGATTTTCAAGGGGACGATCTCCGCCGATGCAAAAAATGCAGCGGGACTTTTGAAATTGGCGGGCGTGGCACCGACAGTGGCGACCCGGTCGCTGGGCGCGCTGCGTCTGCGTGGCAAGGCGGATGCCACGGCGGACCGGGTGAAGCTTGATCTGTCGCTCGCCGCCGCTGGGGCGACAATCAAGCTGGCTGGAACGGGGTCGGGTTTCAAGAAAACGCCGCGGTTTGATGCCATCCTGACGGCGGATCATAAAAATCTGGCGCAGCTGATGCGTACATTTGGCGGTGATGTGTCGGCGCGCGATCTTGGTCGGGTCACGCTGTCCGCGAAACTGAAAGGCGGACTGAAACGTCTGTCGACGTCGCTGCGCGTCACCGCGGCCGGCGCTGTCATCAAATCGACCGGGACGGTGACCAATCTCGTGGCCGCGCCGGTTTATGATCTGGTGGTCACGGCGTCGCATCCCAGCGTCGGCGATCTCGCCCGGAAATTCGCCCCGAAATATCGTCCCGCCGGGGGCAGGATCGGCCCCCTTGCCATAAACGCGACGGTCAAGGGAACCCAAGCGCATTTTACCCTGTCGGCGTTAACGGCATTCGCCGGCAAGGTGAATTTGCGGGGTACTGGACGTTTGGCGACCAGCGGCGTCCGCCCGGTTCTGACGGCTAAGATGACGGCGGGTGAGATCGATCTCAACCCGTTCCTGCAGAAGACCTTTGTAAAGTCATCCCGGCCGCAATCCTCATCGCCGGGGACGCGAACGCGGGCCCGGTCTGGTCAAATCGACCGCATGCAGCGCCGCCGGCAATCGGGCGCCGCGCCAAAGCCGGCCAGGGGTGCGTCGGCGGAACGGTTTTCGTCCGACCCGTTTGATTTATCGGGGCTGGGTCTCATGGATGCCACCTTGTCGGTCGGGGCCTCGGCGCTCATTTACCGTCAGTTCCGCGTCGATGGTCCGGTGATCGAGGGCAATTTGATTGACAGCAAGCTGACCATCAAGAAATTCACTGGCAAGATGTTCGACGGGACGTTTAAACTGGCGGGCAATTTCAACGGACGTCGGACGCCGTCGCTCGACGGGACCGTCACGGTGGCTAAAGCAAATGTGGGCAAGGCCCTGTTTCAGGCGGAGCAATTCGATATTCAGGGAGGTATCACCGACCTTTCGTTGAAAGTAGCCAGTGTTGGGAAAAGCCCCAGCGCCATGATCCGGTCTCTAAACGGCGTTGGCTCAATATATTCACGGAATGGCATCGTCAAGGGCTTTGATTTGAAATCCGTGAGCGACCGGCTCAAGAACCTCGATAAGGCGATCAATTTCTTGTCCCTGTTCGGCTCCACCATGGCTGGCGGCCAGACCCGGTTTTCGGCCCTGACGGGCAGTTTTGGCATAAAAAATGGGGTGGTGCGAAACGACGATTTGCGCCTTGTTGCCGAGGGCGGTGAGGCGCGCGCCGCCGGTACCGCGGATCTGCCGCGCTGGCATATGGATTTCAACGGTCAATTCCACCTGACCGCGCATCCCAAGGCGCCACCGTTCACCATGCGCGCGGTCGGCCCCATCGACAACCCGCGGCGACTCTTCAAATTCGATAAGCTGCAGGCCTATCTGCTGCAGCGCGGCATCGGCTCGCTGCTGCGCAAGGCGTTTCCGGGCAGCCGTCGTCAATCGGCGCCGCCGCAACAACAACAGCAACGACAGCAGCCCAAGAAACTGCGGCTCGAGGATTTGCTCCCCGGTCTTCTGAAGGGGTTGGGACGTTGACCGGACCCTGATGGATTTAAAAATCCGCCCGCCGGCGGAGGTCGTCGAGCACCAGCAGGCGCAAGGCCGATGACAAATTGCCATTGCGGGTGTGGTCGATCTCGCCGATCAGCGCGCTGATGGATTGACCACGTGCGGCGGCGATGGCGGCAAGCTCCTCCCAGAAAGGCTCCTCCAGCGACACGCTGGTCTTGTGACCGGCGACGATGACGGAGCGTTTGCGAACCGCGCTCATGACCGGCGCCGTGGTGTGGGGTGTGCATTGCTCCGTTTG
>CAUZBE010000313.1:0-4363 GCA_963577885.1 Alphaproteobacteria bacterium | reverse complement strand
GCAAAATTCCGCCGAACCGCTATACCTACTACCTGACCCCCAAGGGCTTTGGCGAGAAAACGCGGTTGACGGCGAGCTATCTGTTCCGCTCGTTCGATTTCTATCGCCGGGCCCGCAATCAATGCGACCGGTTGCTGGGCGAGGCGGCGGATGCGGGGCTGCGCCGGATCGCCGCCGTGGGTGCGGGAGAGCTGGCGGAAATAGCACTTTTATGCGCTTTACAACATGATGTTGAGGTCGTCGGCGTGGCCGATGAAGGGGCCACCGCCAACCGCTTCCGGCATGTGGATCTGGTGCAGGATTTGGCCTCTTTGCCACCCTTTGATCTGATCCTGATTTGCGATGTGAAGGACCCCCAGGGCACCTTTGAAAAACTGGCTGGCCAATTTGGCGTGGACGCGATAAGAGCGCCGTCACTGCTGAAAATTTCGTCGCCTTTGCTTAACCAACGCCAAACTGGCAGAGCGGCTGACAAAGCAGCGAGCGGCAACCCCGTGGAGACAGAATAATGACCCCGCTCCCGGATCAGTGGTATGCGATCTATACCCAGGCCCGGATGGAGAAGTGGGGGCGGAGCAATCTGTGGGAGCGTGGCTTCGAGGTATATTTGCCCCTCTATCACAAGGAACGGCGCCACGCCCGCAAAACCGACTGGGTCAGCGCGCCGTTGTTTCCCCGTTATCTCTTTGTTGCCGCCGGTCCGCAATCGCGGCAACAGCGCTCCATCAACTCCGCCCCCGGCGTGATTAGCCTGGTTACCTTCGGGGAGCGGCCGGGACTAATTTCTGGGGCCGTGATCAAGGCGATCCAGGCGCGCGAGGATGCGGACGGCCATGTCCAATTGGTGGATCAGAATACCTTGGTGCCCGGCGAACAGGTGCGCCTCCAAAGCGGCGCCATGGCCGACCGCGTCGGCCTATTCGGATGCCGTAGCGAAGGCGATCGGGTGGTTATATTGTTGAACCTTCTGGGCCGGGAGGTCAGGGTCAAGGTACCGGCAAGCACCATTGCCCGGATCCTGTAAGGCGCGCTATACACGGCACCTATATAGCGTTGGCCTGTCATGGCAGGCTACCCGGAACCGCAATGGGATGATGCAATTCATGACTCGCGAAGGGGCGATAAACCAGGCGACGGCGCATTTTGATAGCGGTGCCTTTTTCCAGGACCTGGCGCGAAGGGTCAGCATCCGGTCAACCGCTCAAGTACCCGAATTGCGCCCGGAGCTGCACCGTTACCTGGCCGAAGAAATGACCCCCACCCTGGAGGGCCTTGGCTTTACGGTGGCCATATACCCCAACCCTGATGCCCGTGGCGGGCCGTTATTAATGGCGGAACGCCTGGAAAACCCGAATCTGCCGACTTTGTTCAGCTATGGCCATGGCGATGTGGTGCGCGGCTTTGAAGGGGATTGGCGCGAAGACCGCGACCCTTGGACCATGGTAACGGACGGCGAACGCTGGTACGGTAGGGGCACGGCGGACAACAAGGGGCAGCATTCGGTCAATCTGGCGGCCCTGGCAACGGTACTGGCGGTGCGCGGGCGCCTGGGCTTCAACTGCAAGATATTGTTCGAGATGTCGGAGGAAGTCGGCTCGGTCGGGCTGGCGGCTTTCGCGGCGGAGCATCGCGACGCCTTGCGGGCGGATTTATTATTGGCCTCGGACGGGCCGCGCCTGGCGCCCGACAAGCCGACCCTGTTCATGGGCAGCCGGGGCGCCTTGAATTTCGAATTAAGCGTCGATCTGCGCGACGGGGCCCACCATTCCGGCAACTGGGGCGGTCTTATCTCCAATGCCGGAACCCGCCTGGCCAATGCCCTGGCCGCGTTGGTGGGACCGAAAGGGGAAATTCTGCTGCCCGAACTGCGCCCCGAAGCGATCCCGCCGTCGGTGCGCGACGTGCTGGCGGACATCGTAATGCGGGGCGGTGACAATGGCCCGATGGTAGAAGAAGATTGGGGTCAGCCGGGCTTGACGCCGGCGGAACGGGTATTTGCCTGGAACACGTTCGAGGTGCTGGCGATTAAGGCTGGTAACCCCGACCAGGTAGCCAATGCCATTCCCCCCAAGGCCGTCGCCTGGTGCCAGATCCGCTTTACCGTCGACCGCGACCCCGACGGCTTCCTGCCCGCCATCCGCGCCCATCTGGACGCCAGGGGCTTTCACGATGTCGCGGTCGGGCAGAAACATGACGGCTTCATGATGCGGGCCTCCCGCCTGCTACCCGATCACCCCTGGGTGCAATGGGCCCGGCGCTCCTTGGCCGAGACCACCGGGGCGGAGCCGACTATTCTGCCCAACCTGGGCGGCTCGCTGCCCAACGATGTATTTGCCGAAACCCTGGGGCTGCCCACCATATGGGTGCCCCATTCCTACGCTGCCTGTTCGCAGCATGCACCGAACGAACATGCCTTGGCGCCGCTGTTGCGGGAGGGCTTGCAGATCATGACCGGGTTATTTTGGGACCTGGGCGACGGCGATCTGCCGGAATGGAAAACCGTGTAAAGCGCAACGGAGTTGGGGTCGGGCTAAAATTGATGACGCCGGAACAACAGCAGATATTACGGCAAAGCGTTCAAGAACTGATGCCTATGGCGGCGGATATCTTCGACGAGGTCAGGACGGCGAGCCAGGATAGTGAAGGCGTGACCCGGCCGGCCTGGAGCGCGGAGGACCACGCGGCGGGACAAACCTTGCTTCGCGCCGCCCAGAAACAGGGCCTGAAAACCCGTACCGATGATATCGGCAATATTTATGCCAGCCTGCCGGGCCGAGATGAAAAAATACCAGAAATCCTCACTGGTTCGCATCTGGACTCCGTCGCCCGGGGCGGCAATTTCGATGGTTTGGCCGGTGCCGTCGCCGGCGTCGCGGCCCTGGCCGCGGTACTCCGTGCCGGCATCGTACCGGACTGCAATCTTACCGCCATGGGCATCCGGTGCGAAGAAAGCGTCTGGTTCGGCATTGCCTATATCGGCGCCCGCCTGGCCGTGGGGAGTCTGCCCCGGGCGGCGTTCGATGCGCTACGGCGCCTCGACAGCGGCCGTACCATCGCCGCGCATATGGCGGACGTGGCCGTGGTGGCCGACAACATCTGGCGCCACGATACCCCGGAAATCAGCGCCGCCAACACCAGGGCCTTTCTAGAACTGCATATTGAGCAAGGCCCCCTGCTGATCGAACAGGCCACGCCCCTGGCCGTGGCCACCGCAATACGCGGCAATTTGCGCCATGGCGATGGGGTCTGTTACGGCGCCTATCAGCATTCCGCCGCCGCCCCGCGCCGCCTGCGTCAGGACGCGGTGCTTGCGGTCACGGAATTGCTGCAACGGTTGGAAGCCCTGTGGCACGAGATCGAGGATGGTGATGACCCCTCGGCGGTATTCACGGTTGGCAAGCTATTCACCGATCCAGATCACCATGCCATGACCAAGGTGCCCGGCGAATGCCATTTCAGCCTGAATTTTGGCAGCACGGAACAAGGCTCGTTGGACCGCATGGCCAAGGCCATCGCCACCCTGACGGCGGAGATTGCCCCGCGTCGGCGGGTGAGCTTTGCCCTGGGCGATGCCGTGGGCTCGCCACCAACACCCCTCGATCCCGGCTTGCGCGGCAGGCTAAGCGCTGGCGCCAGGCGCCTGGACATACCTTGCGTGGAGTTCGCGACGGTGGGTCATGATGCCTCAATCTTCGCCAGCGCCGGTATTCCCGCCGCGGTGCTGCTGGTCCGCAACGGCGAAGGCAGTCACAATCCGCACGAGAGCATGGATCTGGAGGACTTTGAGCGGGGCGTTCAGGTGCTGGCTGCCACCATGGTCGATCTGGCCGGCGCTTAAAGCCGATGGAACGAGGCCGCTACTCCGCCCGCACCGGGTTGCGCGGCACACCGACCCCCTCGATTTCGACCCCGACCACATCACCGGGCTTTAGGACACTGGTTTGCACTGGTGTATCCGTATAGATGACGTCGCCCGGATTTAACGATGGTCCGGCGGATATGTTGATGATGGCCGCAACATCATAGATCAGGTACTTCGTTTTTTTATCCTGCATCGCCACGCCGTTCGCCCGCGTGGTGATACGCAGGTCGTCATGGTTCAGGCCGCGCACCAGAATAGGTCCCAATGGGGCAAAGCTGTCCGAGGCCTTGGCCCGCAGCCATTGCAGATCACCGGCTTGCCAGTTGCGGGCGCTGACGTCGTTACCGGCGGTAATGCCAAAAATATAAACGAGGGCCTCCGCCGCGCTGACACTGCGCGCCCGTTTGCCTATCACCACCACCATTTCACCTTCAAAATGAACACCGGAAGCAAGGGCGGGTAACACGATTGCCTGGTCCGGGCCGACCACGGCGCTGGGCA
>CAUZBE010000312.1:0-4365 GCA_963577885.1 Alphaproteobacteria bacterium | reverse complement strand
GTCGGCGCTTTCCGAGGCGACGGTGGTGAAGATCACTCGTTGTTTGCGGGCCCGAAAAAACTCCAGCAACCGTGTCAGGTTTGGCTCCACCATGGATTTTGAACGGGCCTGAAAATAGTCGCCCAGCCCAGATGTCCGCCGTTCCAGCATCCGGGAAAACGGTGACTGGGGATTGACGAAATATTCCTGCATATCGATGATTAGCAGGGCCGTAGTGGCGAGATTAAATTCAATCGGCGCGGCGTTCAGTTTGCCCTGGGCCGCTAAAAATCGTTCATGGGCCGTGGTCATAGGTACTCCTCCAAGGGGTGCCGTGCGTCCGTGATGCCAGTTGACTATACGGTGGCGGACAAGCTTGGCCAAGACCCGCACCGGCTTGGATTATGAGGGCCGGCAGAGAATAGCTATTACATCGGTAGCGTAAACTAGGCATAATCACCCCAAATTTGACGCAAATAAAGGAATATCCCATGGCTTTGGATCTATTGGTCAAGAACGGCACAGTGGTCGATGGTTCCGGTATGGCGCGTTACCGCGCCGACGTCGGGGTCAAGGACGGGCGCATCGTCGAAATCGGCCGTATCCACAATAGCGCGGCACAAACCATAGATGCCGACGGACTTGTGGTCTCGCCAGGCTTTATCGACGGCCACACCCATATGGACGCGCAGGTTACCTGGGATCCCTTAGGCAGTTGTTCGTGCTGGCACGGGGTTACCTCCGTCATGATGGGTAACTGCGGTTTTGCCTTGGCGCCGTGCAAGCCCAAGGAGCGGGAATGGTACGCCCGCTGCCTGGAGGCGGTGGAGGATATCCCGACCCAGGCCATCATGGCCGGCGTCAAGTGGGACTGGGAAACCTTTCCCGAATACCTGGACGCGGTCGACCGCGCGCCCAAGGCCCTGAACCATGGAGCCTACATCGGCCATTCCGCGTTGCGCATGTATGTGATGGGCAAACGCGCGCTGGATGAAGCCGCGACCGAGGCGGACCTGACCAAAATGGAACAGGCGGTAGCGGTGGCTATCCGCGCCGGGGCCATAGGTTTTTCCACCTCGCGTTCGCCGACCCATGTCACCCCCGCCGACACGCCGGTGGCCAGCCGGATTGGCTCGTGGGACGAGATCGATCGCCTGGTCGCCGTGATGACGGAATTGAACGCCGGCATCTTCCAGCTTGCCCCGGACGTGACCAGCGGTGCGGCCCAGGACGAATGTTTCGAACAGGTGCAGCGGATCGCGCTGAAAAGCGGCCGGCCCGTGATGTTTGGCACCATCGCTTCTCGCCAAGGCAAGGACCCAAAGCCGTGGCAATCCCATACCGAATATCTGGATCGGACAGTGGCCCTGGGCGGACGCATGTTCGGGCAGGCCACGACCCGGTCCATCAACGCGATTTTTTCTCTCAAATCTAATCTGCCGTTTGACTTTCTGCCGACCTGGAAGGTGATCCGCGCCCTGCCCCTGGCGGAGCAAAAGCGCCGCCTGGCCGATCCTGCGACACGCAGCCAGTTGATCGCGGAGGAAGCGGAAATGAAGCCCAAGGGCTTTGAATTCCAGGGCGGCGGCGCAGCCACCACCAACCCCCTGCGGCCCGATTACACCAGCCTGCTGGTCATGCGCGGCGTAGATTGGGACGACCCGACGGTGGCGGATCTGGCCCGCTCCAGTAACAAAAACCCGGTCGAAACCATGATCGACCTGATGCTGGCGGATGAGAACCAGATCTTTGTTCAGCCCCTGGTCAACGAAAACCCCGAAGATGTGCTTGGCCTGCTCAAGCATCCGCGCACCCTGGCGACGTTTTCAGATTCGGGCGCGCACGTTTGCCAAGAAATGGGCTCCTCCCTGCCAACCCATTTGCTCAATTATTGGGTCCGCATCCGCGAGGCGTTCACCCTAGAACAGGCCGTGCGTATGTTGAGCTTCGACAACGCCTCGGCCTGGGAGCTGCCCGGCCGGGGCCTAATCCGCACCGGTTATGCCGCCGATCTGGTGATCTTCGATGGGAATAATATAAAACCCAGCATGCCGACCGTCGTCTCGGATCTACCCGGCGGCGCACGCCGGCTGGTGCAAAAAGCCGAAGGCATCGCCGCCACCGTGGTCAACGGCGCCATCACCTTCAAAGATGGCGAGTCCACGGGCACGTACAGCGGTCAGCTGCTAAAAGGCCCGCTCGCGAACGGTGTGTAGGGCGGCGCCGATAGTGAATGCGATCGATTTAAATACGGAGTGAAACGTCATGGCAAATCTGCGAACGGCTAAAGCTATTGTATCTAACGGTACTCGTAATTTTGCGGTGCTCTTAATCTCGGCAACGATGGCGAATTCGTTCGCGGCGAAGGCGGAGCCAACACCATTCTAGATTATAGATAGTATTACCGGCATCTATTTCCAGGCTGTGGACTTAGTTCATACTCTGGCTGCGGTGTCGACCATACGGCCGAATGGCACGGTGACATCGTCATGAAAATTACTCTAGAGAGTATTCGCCATCCACTCTATCAGCGCAGCGGCTTGCAGAAGCCTGCCACAATTGTCGAGAATGTATTCTCTCACATTCCTTTTGCGTTGTAACTAGAATGATATTCATCATTGCTACGCCCAGCTTACTAATTAGGATCTAGATCTTCCCTTATGAAAAAGGCTTAACAAGCTCAAATACTTTGGTGATGGACATCCCTTCCGTGGCTTGCCGGTTGGATAAACCCGGTGGCCAGCGCAAGGTATTGATTTAGTATGACGAAATTGTTCACGAAGGATCAAAAACGATGTCTGATCAGATAGAACGACGACTGGCTGCGATTCTAGTTGCAGACGTAGTCGGGTTCAGCGCACAGATGGAGGCTGACGAGGCCGGGACGCTCAACCGGCTTCGCCGCTACCGCAAAGATTTGATCGATCCGGGCCTGGTGAAGTATCGCGGCCGTGTCTTCAAAACCATGGGGGACGGTATTCTCATAGAGTTTTCTAGTGTTATTGATGCAGTGAACTTTGCGGTGGAGTTGCAGCAGAGCACCACCACCATTAATCAGGATTCTGGTGCGCTGGAGATGCTGTACCGTATCGGGATCAACGTCGGCGACGTGATGATCGAGGATGGCGACGTCTTCGGCGACGGGGTCAATGTGGCGGCACGGCTGGAACCGATGGCGGACCCAGGTGGCGTTCTCGTTTCCTCCGCCGTGGTCGATCAGGTGCGTGGGCAAAGTGACGCGCGTTTCGAGGATCAGGGCGAGCGTCAGCTAAAAAATATCGCGCGCGATGTCCGCGTCTTCCGCGTCATCACTGGAGTAGAGAAGCCGAAAAAAGCCCTGGTGGAGCATCAGCCGGTGGTGGAGGATAGGCCCTCGATCGCCGTACTCCCCTTCGAGTGCATGAGTTCCGGCCCGGACGACGAATATCTGGCGGATGGCCTGACCGAGGACATCCTGACCGGCTTGTCACGGTTTAAGGAACTGTTCGTCATCTCGCGCACCTCCGCCTTTGCCTACAAGAATCGCGCCACTAACCTGCAGGAGGTCGCCACCGATCTCGGGGTGCGCTATATCCTCGAAGGATCGGTTCGCCGCGCCGGGGCGAGGGTGCGAGTGACGGCGCAGCTCATCGACGCGCTTGGCGGCGACCGCCACATCTGGGCGGACCGCTACGACAGGCAGATCGATGACATCTTCGAACTGCAGGACGAACTGACCGGGGCCATCGTCGCTACCCTGCCGGGGCGCATTGAGGCAGCCGCGCAAGAACGTGCCACGCGCAAGAAACCTGAGAACATGGCGGCCTACGAACTGGTCCTGGCGGGCAAGCTGCTGCACCACCGCTCCACCAGTGAGTCCAACGCCCAGGCGTTGGATTATCTTGGCCGCGCGGTCGAACTAGCGCCCGACTATGCCCAAGCCTGGGCCTGGCGGGCCTGCACACTCGGGCAGGCTATCAGCAATGGCTGGGTTGATTCCGAAGGCGGGGCGACTTTCCGTCGCGTGGTTGGCTATCTTGGCCGCGCCCAAGAGATGGACGACGAAGATAGCGACGTGCATAGGGTGTTTTCTGCCATTGGCGTGGCAACTAATGACTTTGAGATGGCACAACGGCACCAGGAGCGCTCGATGCAACTCAACCCGAACGACGACCTAATTGTGGTGCAACAGGGCGAGCTGTTGACCTGGACCGGCAAGGCCGAGGAAGGGATCGAGTGGATCAAGAAAGCGATGACACTGAACCCCTACCACCCGGAACGCTACTGGGGCCATCTCGGCCGCGCCCATTTTGCTGCCCACCAATACGATGAGGCACTAGCCTGTTTCCGCAAGCTGTCGACAGATGACCAGATGGTGCATGCCAGCCTCGCTGCCGTGATGGGTGC
>CAUZBE010000311.1:0-4376 GCA_963577885.1 Alphaproteobacteria bacterium | reverse complement strand
GAAATCCCGGTATTCCAGGTTGGACATGCGGGTTTCCATCAGGAACTCTTCACGCAGTACCTCGCCGTTGGAGCGGGCGTAAAGCTCGTATTGCCGTTCCACATATTGCCGGGATTCATCCAGCAGATAGCGCCGGCCCTGTTCCAGACGTTGCGCCAGATCGGCGGCGCTGCCGTCGTCCTCGCCATCATCGCCAGGGCCCATGCGCCGCAGCTGTGCGATTAGTTTTTCCAGATCGCGCAGGCCCATGTCATCCAGGATGCGCCGGGCGAGATAGCCCCGTTGACTGAAATATTGGATTTCGGTCGCGCCGACCCGGTTGGCGGATTGTTCCATGGCCGCCGCCAATTCGCCGCCATCGCCATCCAGGATCATTTCAGCTAGGGGCGCATTCGCCAGCTTGTCGGCGAAGTTTTCATCGCTCTCCGCACCTTTGGGTGGCTGTCGGCTATCTTCACCGTCGCGTTCGCCATCAGCACTGCTTTCGGCGAATTCATCGCGGGCAAAAAACATCTCGAAGCAATCCTCAAAACTGGCGACTTCATCGGGCGTCTTGGCCAACGCGACGCACAGAGAATCCTTGAAAAGCTGCCGGTCAGCATAGCCGACCAAGTCTATCGTGCGGTGGGCATCGATGCTTTCCGCCGGCGAGACGCGAATATCAGCGGCGCGCAGGGCGCGGAAGAAATTCTCAAGAGGTCGCTGCATAGCCTCTTTCTCCGGCCTGTCGGGCCTTGCGGGTTATCTCGGCAATTTGCGGCCGTACCGCGTGGATATCCTGCTCGAACTTCAGCAACACATTCAGGGTGTCGCGTATCATATCCGGGGAGAGGTCATCGGCATGCAGCAATAACAGAACACGGGCCCAATCCAGGGTTTCGGAAATGGAGGGCAGCTTTTTTAGATCCTGTTCCCGCAATAATTGTACGAAGGCAACCAACTTGCGCCGCAGCTTTTGTTCAATGTCCGGCACCCGGGCGGCTACGATCTGTTCTTCCAGCTTGGCGTCTGGCAGCGGGATATAAAGGTGTAGGCAGCGCCGTTTCAAGGCATCACCCATTTCACGCATATTATTAGAGGTCAGGAAAACGATTGGCGGCACGGTGGATGTGATGGTGCCTATTTCCGGAATGGTAACCTGAAAAGCGGAGAGAATTTCCAGCAGGAAGGCCTCGAACTCCTCGTCAGATTTATCGATTTCATCGATCAGCAGAACCGCGCCGCGTTCCTGGCGCAGGGCCTTCAAAAGCGGGCGAGGTTCGAGAAATTCTTCCGAGAAGAACAAATCGCCAAAGCCCTTCAGCTTTTCCATGGCCGCGTCCAGGCCGGGCGCATCACCCAGAACATCGCCCATCTTATCCTTCAGGATCTGGGTGTAGAGCAATTGCTTGCCGTATTTCCATTCATACAGCGCCTTGGATTCATCCAGGCCCTCGTAACATTGCATGCGGATCAGGGGTAGATCCAACCAGGCCGCGGTGGATAGGGCCAGCTCCGTCTTGCCCACGCCCGCGGAACCTTCCACCAGGATCGGCTTGGTCAGATTTCCGGCGACGAATATGGCGGTGGCGATCTGCCGGGAGGTGATATAGCCGACCTCACCCAGACCGGCGATGATGTCATCCACGTTTTTGATTTTTTCAGCGTTCGGGTTGGTCATGGTTCTCTTTTCACAAACTAATCGGTTACGGGTTGATCTTGGGCCTGTCTTAACGAGCTGCCAAGAAGGCCTGGCCACGCTTTTGGGCCTGAAGTTCACGGGCGCTGGCCGCGATACTCAGAGACTTTACAAGGTCACGATTGGCGATGGATAGCGACGTCGAGACCTCTATATCCCACGTGTTGATGAATGCCTCAACCTCCCGCTCTACTGATTTGGTGGTTTCCCGCGCGGCGGCAGCCAGGGAGGAGAGGGTTTCATCAATGTCACCGCGCCCGCTATCCAGCAGATCGGCGGCCCGCCAGGCCATGGCCGATAGACCGTCGGGCATCGCTGCCAGATGGCCTAGGGCGGCCGCCATCTCGGCGGGCGCGGGGCCTGGCTCGCCAATATCGGTCGCCGCCTGGCAGATCAGACGTAGACGGTGGCGCATGGCGCCGGCGGTCTTGGCCACGCCGAGGGCATCCTCCACCCGCCGCATGGGCAGGGAAATGCTGGCGAAGGCATCGCCCAGGGGTCCGAGGCGGTTGCCGGCAGGGATACGGCAATCATCCAACTTGATACCGCAGTGGGGCGAGGGGTGCAGGAAATTGACTGCTACCCCGGGAGTAATCTCCAGGCCCGGGCTATCCCTGGGCACGATGAACGCGGTGAAGGCGCGGCGCCCATCCACTTCATCCGTGATAGCGAGAACCAGAAATAAATCCGCCAGGGGGCCGTTGGTCAAATAGGTCTTTTCCCCGTTTAGGATCACCGTATCGCCCACCAGTTCGGCACGGGTGGAGAGCCTTTTGGGATGGGCGCCCGCGCCCGGTTCCGAGATCGCCGTGCAGATCGTATGCCGGCCCGTTGCCAGACCCGGCAGATAGTGCGCCTTTTGCGCCGCCGTGCCCTGGCCCAGGATATGCAGCCGCGCGTTCAGGGCATGGGACATCCAGGAAATTGCGACGCCCTGGCAGCCCCCAAAATCCGCCAGGGTTTCCAGGGTTAGGGCCAGGGCGCGGTAATCGCCTCCGCCGCCGCCATGGTCTTTAGGAATGGCGATGGCCATCAGGCCCGATTGCCCCATGGCGGTCCATAGATCGACGGGGAAATCATCGCGCTGGTTCAGGTCTGGTCGCGTCGCGATCTCGCGTTCGGCGAATGCCGTTACCCGCGCCCGCAAGGCGTCGTAGTCAAACACTGTCATGACGATGCATCCATAGTTCGGTTATACTGCCGTTGAATATACCTAGGAGAGAGCTAATGTTCGAGTTTACCGACCGCAGCAAGGATTATTTGGAACGTGTGCAGGCCTTCATGGACCGCCACGTTTATCCGGCGGAAGCGGTGCACGAAGAACAACTCGCCACTATGGAGGATCGCTGGAAAGGCATTCCCCCGATCATGGAGACGCTGAAGGCCAAGGCCAAGGGCGAGGGACTGTGGAACATGTTCATAGCCGAGGAACGCTTCGGCCCCGGCTTATCGAATTTTGAATTCGCCCCGATCATGGAAATCTTGGGTCGGTCAGCCATGGCGCCGGAGGTTTTTAATTGCGCTGCGCCGGATGTAGGTAATATGGAAGTGCTAGCCCAGTTCGGCGACGAGGCGCAACAGCGACACTGGTTGACGCCGCTGCTGGCGGGCGAGATCCGTTCAGTCTTTTGCATGACCGAGCCCAACGTGGCCTCTTCGGACGCTACCAATATCGAAACTAGGATCGAACGCGACGGCGATGACTACGTGATCAACGGGCGCAAGTGGTGGAGCAGCGGCATCGGCCACCCGCGCTGTGAAATTGCCATCGTCATGGGAAAGAGCGACCCCAATGAGGAACGCCATCGCCAGCAATCCATGGTCCTAGTGCCGGTGCATGCGCCGGGATTGGAAGTGGTCCGCATGTTGCCGGTGTTCGGCTATGACCATGCCCCGCACGGTCATGGCGAAGTGACGTTCACCGATGTCCGGGTGCCGGCCGCCAATATGCTGCTGGGCGAGGGGCGAGGCTTTGAAATTGCCCAGGGGCGCTTGGGCCCGGGCCGTATTCATCATTGCATGCGCCTGATCGGAAAGTCGGAACGGGCCTTGGAGGCGATGATGCGCCGGGCCAAGGCGCGCGTGGCCTTTGGCCGACCCTTAGCGGAGCGCGACACGGTGCGCGCCGATATCGCCAATTCCCGGTGCGAGATCGATCAGGCCCGCCTACTGATCCTGAACGCCGCCTGGAAGATGGACAAGAAAGGGAACAAGGCCGCCCGCAAGGAAATCGCCATGATTAAGGTGGTGACGCCCCTGATGGCGCACAAAGTTATCGACCGGGCCATCCAGATCCATGGCGGCGGCGGCGTCTCGGACGATTTTGGTCTGGCCGAGGCGTTTTCCGAAGCGCGCTACCTGCGCATCGGCGATGGGCCTGACGAAGTGCACCGGGAAGCCATCGCCAAGCTTGAATTGCGTTCGCTAAACTAAAGCTCCGCTCGGGAAAGACGTGAAACTGGCTTTTCGGCGTTACTGCATGTGGAGGCTACCAGACGAAGACAAAGGTGGCCACATAGAGGGCCAGGCCAAGGCCCAGCGTGCTCCAAATCGCCAATTCATTCTCATCCTGGCCCCTAGACCATTTTCGTTCTAAAAATGTTTAGATCCTTAATTTTAGAGAAATTTTACTAATCATTTGGAATTAATCCTGGGGGAAAAATACGCTTAAAATGTCGATGAGTAATGCTCGGGAGTA
>CAUZBE010000310.1:0-4379 GCA_963577885.1 Alphaproteobacteria bacterium | reverse complement strand
ATGTGCTAGCCACGCTCAACGCCATCGCCTGGGTCGCGGCGCTGCGGGCGGCCAGGGCAAAAACTTCTAATAGGGTCTCCGACTTGGCGATTTTGCCCTCGGTCATGCCCCCCGGCGGGTGGAAGAGCAGAAAAATCATGGCACCATCTTCCCGCGTCGGGCCTTTCGCGCCTCCAAACAGGAACAAGCGGACGTAATAGTCGGCACCACCTTCCTCCCGGAACGTCCGATAGATCGGGTGATCTGTTTCAACCGGCGCCTCAATTTTCTGGAGAAAATACAATAATCTATTTTCACGCATGTAATGGAACGGACTGCCCACAAAAACTTATTTTCGCCACCCTGGCGCAAATAGGCGTCAATTGCGAATTGTGCCACGCCATCGCGCCAGACATAGGCATAGCCGTTATATAGGGAGTGCCGGGTCTGCAAGCCAACAAAGGCGCGCAACAAGGGCAGTCCCGCAGTCAAGAGGCGCTGGCATAGCCCCGCAACCAATTGCCGGACCGTGTCACCGGCCAGGCCGCGTTTGACCAGCCAATCTTTGATTTCCGGGGCGTTGCTCGATGCGGTGCTTATGAGGTACATGGCTCCATACTAAGAATAGGTATTCCCGCCCGCCGTTGCGAGGTACAAACTGCATTTTCTGAAATTATCTGACTTTAGAAAATTGGAGGCCGGAATGGCGGGAGAAGTAGAGGCGCAGCTCAAGGCATTGGACATCATTTTGCCCGATGCACCGGCGCCGGCGGCGAACTATGTGCCATACGTGCGCACGGGAAACCAGGTTTTCGTCTCGGGGCAGGTGCCCTGGGTCGGAGGAGAACGCAATTTTGTTGGCAAGGTGGGCGCGGAATTCACCATTGAAGAGGGCCAGGCGGCGGCCCGCGTCGTCGTTTTGAATATCATCGCCCAGGTCAAGGCGGCTTGTGATGGCGATCTGGACAGGGTGGTGCGTTGCGTCAAACTGGGTGGCTTTGTCAATTGCACGCCGGATTTTCATAACCACCCGCAAGTCATCAACGGTGCTTCGGACCTGATGGTAGAGATCTTTGGCGATGCTGGCCGTCACGCACGGTTTGCCGTGGGTGCGCCAGCTCTGCCATTTAACGTGGCGGTGGAAATCGACGCGGTGTTCGAGGTGCGATGAAGCAAACGCTGAAATGGTTGCGCGAACGGCCGATTGCCCATCGTGGCCTCCATAACTCGGATGCTGGCATACCCGAGAACTCCCTGGCCGCCTTCGCCGCGGCGGTCGCGGACGGTTATGGCGCAGAGTTGGATGTGCAGGCCTCCGCCGATGGCCAGGCCATGGTTTTCCATGACTGGCGGCTGGTCCGCATGACCGGGGCCGATGGCGGCATTGGCGATCACAATGTGGCCGCCTTGGCGGGATTGCGTCTACAACAAAGTCGCCAATATATTCCGACCTTGGCGCAGGTTCTGGGCTTGATCGCGGGCCGCGCCCCGGTAATTATCGAAATCAAGAGCGAGCCGAGCCAGCCTGGCGGCGCGGAGGAAGCGGCATTCCGTGATTTGCAGAATTATGACGGGCCCTTCGCGGTGACCTCTTTCAATCCCCGTTCCTTGGCCTGGTTCCGGGAGCGCGCGCCTACCTGGCCGCGGGGACAAAATAGCGGTTCCCGACATATGCCGGCCGGCTTACCCTTCTGGCGGCGTCTGGCTCGGCGCTTTCTGATAGACGTGGACCGGGCGCGCCCGGACTTTGTGGTTTACGATGGGCTTGATCTACCCTGTATGGCGTCGTCGTGGGTCCGGGCGGCGGGGAAGCCGTTGTTGACCTTCACCGTGCGGGATAGGGCCGAAATGCGCCGTCTGGCGCCGTATACTGATAACATCATTTTTGAAGGCTTTCGTCCCTGATGGGGCGGCAATTGGACAGCTAGGGCATGGCGGAGACTGAAGAAAATGGCGTGGTTGCACGCATCGTGCAATCGATCGCCGAAATTCCGGCCGCGCACTGGGATGCCTGTGCCGGTGACAGCGATCCGTTTCTCTGCCACGCCTTCCTGTTGGCGCTGGAGGAAAGTGACTGTGTGCATAGCCGGACCGGCTGGGGCCCGGTACATCTTCTGTTGGATGACCCCTACGGCGGCCCACCGGCGGGTTGCGTACCGATGTATATGAAAAGTCACAGCCGAGGCGAATTCATCTTTGATTACGGTTGGGCCGATGCCTACGAACGGGCGGGTGGGCGCTATTATCCTAAACTATTGGCGGCTGTGCCGTTTACGCCCGCCACGGGTTCGCGGCTGTTGGTGCGCCCCGATTTGGACCTTGTGACGACCCGCCGGCAACTGGCGGCGGGCCTAATCGGCGCGGCGGAACATCTAAACATTGCCACCATCAGCGTCAATTTTCTGCCCCAGGATGAATGGGACTTCCTGGAAGATGCAGATTTTCTGAAACGGGCCGACCAGCAATTCCATTGGTACAATAAGGGCTATGGCAGCTTTGATGAATTCCTCGACGATCTGTCCTCGCGTAAGCGTAAATCCATCCGGCGCGAGAGGCGCGGCGCCCTGAAAACGGGCATCGAGATCGAATTACTAAGCGGTAGTGACCTGCGGGAGGAACATTGGGACGCGTTTTATGAATTCTATACGGATACCGGCAACCGCAAATGGGGTCAGCCCTATTTGAACCGGCGTTTTTTTAGCCTAATCATGGCTAGCATGGCGGACAAGATCCTGTTGATCATGTGTCGGCGGGAGGGGCGGTATATTGCCGGCGCCTTGAACCTGATCGGCGGCGAGGCGTTGTTTGGCCGCTACTGGGGCTGCATCGAAGATCATCCCTTTTTGCATTTCGAGGTCTGTTATTACCAGGCCATTGACTATGCCATCCAACACGGTTTGGCCCGTGTCGAGGCCGGCGCCCAGGGCCCACATAAGATCGCCCGTGGCTATCGTCCGACCCAGACCCACAGCGCCCATTTCATCCGCGATCCCGGTTTCCGTACCGCCGTGGCTAATTATCTGGAACACGAACGGGTGGAGGTCGGGAACGATATTGAATACATGGCCGAGCGCGGCCCCTTCCGCAAAGGCGAACGTCCGGGACTAGACTAATCCTGGCATCGGGCGATCATATGCGGATTAATTGCGCATTTAAAATTAACCAGGACCATTCGTATAGTTTCATCCTTGGGGAAGTAATGGCGCCATGCGGTTCAACATACAGCCACCCAACCTGTTCTGCGCTCATTGCCATTGCGGCTATTGCCGGTTGGCTCATGGCGCGGCTTTTGTTGCCTGGGTCGGTGCGGCGGATGAACAGTTTGAACTGAACAATCCCGGGGGCCGGTTGGTTGGCATCAATCCTCAAAACAAAGCCGGCGGGGTTTTTGTGCCCAATGCGGCACCACGCTGTTCTTTGCCTCGGATCTCGCGCCGGGTGAAATTCATGTCGCCGGCGCCCTGATTAAAGGCGATATCGACCGCGCGCCTGAGGTGAATGCCTTTCACGATCAACGGATCTATTGGGTCGATATCGCGGGTGATCTGGTCAACTATAGCAGTGCCAGCCCGGAATTGACCCGTTATCAGAGTATCATGCCGAAACCGGACTAGAGCCGCATGCGTTGGCCGCAGGTCAGACAGTTATGACCGTCGGTGACGCCTTTTAGCGTCGTGACGGCGTCGCAGGCCGGACACCGCAAATGCGCCAGGGCGCCGTATAGCGGGAACAGCAGCAAGACGCCCACGGCGGCTAGGGGAAAGCCTGCGAAACCAAGAACCACGGCGCCAAAAAAGCCCGCCAAATTCCAGCGCCGGAAGGCATCGCAACGGTAAGCGAATGCGGTGATCAGGGGCCAGTCTTCGAGTCGCGGCGTGGCTAATTTCATTTTCCGGGTTGCGGGAGTCTATTTTCCATGGGCCGATCATATGCGGATCGTTTTCCAGGCAACACCCCAGCAGCGAAACTAGCGCCATTGAATGACCCTGATGTTACGATTGTGAACCGGCGCCGTCGTTTCCGCATTAAAATTAGCTTGGTCCTGGTAATCCTATGCTTAGCTGGGTGGATTTCCAATATACGGTATAAAAGGGAATATGGACATGGCTGAGTCAGATTGCATTTTTTGTAAAATTATCGCCGGCGAGGTCCCTTCGTTCAAGCTGTACGAAGACGATCGTGTTTTTGCGATGATGGATATCAATCCCTTTGACGACGGCCATTGTCTGGTCATTACCAAGGCCCATGCGGAGAACTTGCTTAACGCCGACCCGGATGACCTAGTTGCCGTACTGCCGGCGGCGCAAAAAATATGCCGTGCGGTTGAGGCCGCCCTGGAGCCCGAAGGCATCAATCTAGTCCAGGCCAATGGCCCTGCGGCAGGCCAGACTGTCTATCAT
>CAUZBE010000309.1:0-4394 GCA_963577885.1 Alphaproteobacteria bacterium | reverse complement strand
CAGCACCCCAATGCCCCGGGTAGTGGATTGCGGCTTGATCCGCGCGCCTTTTTTCACGCTTTCCGCCACCTTCTTCAAGATCCAGCCATAGGCCCGAGGTATTTCCCGGTTTTGCGTCAAACCGAACGTCACCGGCCGGCCGGTATCCAAGCTGATATCCGTCATCCAGCCCATTTCGGTTTCAAGATTCCGTCTGACCATTTCCTCATCGCCACCATTGATCGCAGTGGCCGCCTCGACAACACCGCGGCCGTATTCGCCAAGCGCGGCACAGATGCCCTTCAACTCTTCTGGCAACGCATGGGTACCGGGCACCACATTGCCATCGGGCGTCAGATGCAACGGCGTCCGCGAGGTAGAAAAGCCAAGCGCACCACTCGCCATCGCTTCCGAGACCGCGTCATGCATGGCTTTGATCTGGTCCCCATTGGCCGGCTTGTTTTCCAGGGCCTGTTCGCCCATGGCATAGATCCGCAGGGCGCAATGGCCTACCAGGCCGCCAACATTTATGCCTTTAGGAAGATTATCAAGGGCGCCCAGATATTCGCCATAGGTTTCCCAGTTCCATTGCATGCCGCTGTTTATGCTTTTGGCCGGCACGTCCTCGACCGATTCCATGAGCCGGGTGAGATAATCCCGGTCTTCCGCTTTGCAAGGGGCGAAAGTGACGCCGCAATTTCCCATTACCGCCGAGGTCACCCCGTGCCAACAAGATGACGAGGCAATGGGGTCCCAGGTGATTTGCGCATCAAGATGGGTATGAATATCGACGAAGCCAGGCGTCACCAGATGCCCATCGGCATCAATGGTTTCCTTACTAGTGCCATCAACGTCTCCCACCGCAACGATCCGGTCACCCGCAATCGCGACGTCCCCGCGATAGGCCGCCGCACCCGTGCCATCAATAATGGTTCCATTTTTGATTACCAGGTCATAAGCCATGTCGGTCCTCTAGATTGTGTTGCCCCGCAGCGTTAGGCGAAAGAGTGCGGTCGAGCCACGCCCATGATTACCCGTTGGCAGTCAGAATTCCAGAGATTTGATAAAAATTTATCCGAGGGCCCGGCCAAACAACTGTCTGTTTGTACTCTTGGTTCTAGCCATTTATATTCCTGTGACTGCATGCTGCGCCCTATGCGGCGCTGGAAGGTCGACCTGAATGACAATAGTAGACGAAGGCGCAGCCCAGGACGCCGGACGGGTTGATCTGTCGCCAACGGTATCGGACGAAGTCAAATTCACCACCTGTTATATGTGCGCCTGCCGCTGCGGCATTAAGGTGCATCTGCGCGATGGCGAGTTGCGCTACATCGAAGGCAACCGCAACCATCCCGTCAATCGCGGCGTGCTCTGCGCCAAGGGCTCGGCGGGGATCATGCAGCATCATTCACCGGCCCGGCTGTCACAGCCGTTATTGCGGGTAGGCGAGCGGGGCAGCGGCGAATTCAAGGCCATTGGCTGGGACGAGGCCATGGATCTGGCCACATCGTGGCTGGACCCGATCCGCAAGGAGGACCCGCGCAAGCTAGCATTTTTCACCGGCCGGGACCAAAGCCAGGCCCTGACGGGGTGGTGGGCCAGCCAGTTCGGCACGCCCAACCATGCGGCCCACGGCGGTTTCTGTTCGGTCAACATGGCCGCGGCGGGGCTGTATTCCATTGGCGGCTCGTTCTGGGAGTTTGGCGAGCCAGACTGGGACCATTGCCGTTACTTCATGATGTTCGGGGTCGCCGAGGACCATGATTCCAACCCCATCAAGACAGGCCTGGCAAATCTCAAGGAAAGGGGCGCAAAATACGTTGCCGTCAACCCGGTACGCACCGGCTATGCCGCCATCGCCGATGAGTGGCTGGCCGTGACGCCGGGCAGCGACGGCCTGTTGGTGCTGGCCCTGGTGCATGAATTGCTGCGCGCCGGCAAGGTCGATCTGGATTACCTGGCCCGCTATACCAACGCGCCCTGGCTGGTAATCGAAGATCCGGGCGCCGATGACGATGGCCTGTTCGCCCGCGATGGGGATGGCCATCCCCTGTGCTGGGACAGCAGCCAAAACGCCGCCGTCAACGCCATGGATAGCGGCATTTCCCCCAGCCTGAAAGACCGCGTCACCCTGCCCGATGGCCGGGCTGCCGTGCCGGTATTCCATCTGCTGGCGGAGCGCTATCTGGATGGCCAGTACGGGCCCGACGCGGTCGCCGACCAGACCGGCATTTCGGCCGCCACCATTCGCCGGATCGCGGGCGAGTTGGCGCATGCCGCCTTCGCCGAGGAAGTGGTGCTGGACGTGCCCTGGACTGATTGGGCCGGGCGCCGCCACGAACAGATGATAGGCCGCCCCGTAGCCATTCACGCCATGCGCGGTATCTCGGCCCACGCCAACGGCTTTCAGACCTGCCGAGCCCTGCATCTGTTACAAATGCTGTTGGGCAGTATCGATGTGCCGGGGGGCTTCCGCTTCAAGGCGCCGTTTCCCAAACCCGCCCCGCCCGGGCTGAGGCCCGCCGGCAAGCCGGGCGACGTGGTGCCGGGCCAGCCCCTCGGCGGGCCGCCCCTGGGCTTTCCCCAAGGCCCCGAAGATCTGTTGGTGGAAGCCAATGGCGCGCCCTGCCGCATCGATCATGCGTTTTCCTGGGAGGCACCCATGTCGGCCCACGGCATGATGCATACGGTGATAGCCAACGCGTGGCGTGGCGATCCCTATCCCATCGATACGCTGTTCATGTACATGGCCAACATGGCCTGGAACTCATCCATGAACACCACCGATGCCATGACCATGCTGACGGACAAGGATCCCGATAGCGGTGAATACAAGATCCCTCATATCATCTATTCCGACGCCTTTTTTTCCGAGACGGTGGCCTATGCGGATCTGATCCTGCCCGACACCACCTATCTGGAGCGTTGGGACTGTATTTCCATGCTGGACCGGCCGATCTCCAGCGCCGACGGGCCGGCGGATGCAATCCGCCAGCCGGTCCTTACCCCGAACCGTGACGTACGCCCATTTCAGGATGTGCTGTTGGACCTAGGCGCCCGCCTGGGCCTGCCGGGTTTAGTGGACGAGACCGGCGCGGCACGCTATCCCGGCGGCTATCCCGATTATATAGCCAACCACGAACGCAGCCCCGGCGTCGGGTCGCTCGCGGGCTGGCGCGGCACGGACGGCGGCAGCCATGGTAAGGGCGAGGCCAACCCGGATCAGCTTGCCCGTTATGTGGAGAATGAATGTTTCTGGCGCGACGAACTGGCGCCCGGGCAGCGCTATTTTAAGCATGCCAACAAGGATTATCTGGAATATGCCGTAAAGATGGGTTTCATCGGCGCGGCGGAGCCGGTGGTGCTGCAATTGTATACCGAGGCCCTGCAACGCTTTCGCCTGGCCGCGCGCGGGGTGGGTGAGCAACAACCGCCCCAGCAACACCGTAAGCGGATCGAGCGGTTTTTTGACCCCCTGCCGATCTGGTATCCGCCCAGCGCCGTGGACGGCACGGCGGCGGAGGATTATCCCCTACACGCGATAAGCCAGCGGCCAGCGGCCATGTACCATTCCTGGGGTTCGCAGAACGCCTGGCTGCGGCAGATCCATACCGCCAATCGACTGTACATCTCGGAACGTGTCGCCCGTGAACAGGACATCGAGGACGACGGCTGGGCCTATCTGGAAAGCCGCCATGGACGCATCAAAGCCCAGGTGCGGGTCATGGCCGGGGTCAACGACCACACGGTCTGGACCTGGAACGCCATCGGCAAGCGGTCCGGCGCCTGGAACCTGGCGGCGGACGCACCGGAAGCCGAAAAAGGTTTTCTATTGAACCATCTGATCGAGGATCTGTTGCCCCCCAATCAACATGGCGAACGCCTGGCGAACGCCGATCCCATCACCGGGCAGGCGGCCTGGTTCGATTTGCGGGTGCGCATAACCAAGGCGCCGGTCGGGGTGAAGGCGTCCGAACCCGCCTTCACAGCCCTGCCATTGCCGCCTGGCCTCGCGCCCCGGCCCGCCATCCTGCGCTATGGCGCCAGGTTCGCCAGCAAAAAATCTAAAGGTGGCAATACATGACCTCGTTACCGAAAGAAGCGCCGCTGAAACGCCTTGGCCTGGTGATCGACCTGGACACCTGTGTCGGCTGTCATGCCTGCGCGGTCAGTTGCAAGGAATGGAACACCACCGGCTATCACGCCCCCTTGCCCGATAGCGATCCCTACGGCAAGGATGTGGACGGGGTTTGGCTGAACCGGGTGCATGGCTACGAGACGGACCCAGAGCTGGGCGGGCGCACGGTCTATTTTCCCCGCTCCTGCCTGCATTGCGAAGACGCGCCCTGTGTCACCGTCTGCCCGACCGGGGCATCTTATAAACGCACCGAGGATGGCATTGTCCTGGTAGACCA
>CAUZBE010000308.1:0-4401 GCA_963577885.1 Alphaproteobacteria bacterium | reverse complement strand
AGTAGGTTTTGCATCCGATAATCGGTATCAGGATCGTTTCCTTGCATCCCATATAAACCCTATCTCATCCAGCCGCTGACGACGTTATTGCGACAGACCTTTATTTTCGCGCTGCCTGGAGACCCAACCCCCGAGATTCAAACCATCCACTCTGGCCTTGTTGTCGGTGATTTACCATGCCCTTATAGCGGTCTACAGTGACCGGGAAAGGCATAGCATCGTCGACCGCGGCGCTAAGAGCCTCAACTCAAAACGGTTAGGGAGGCCGACATGAAAACTCGTTTTATCAATTGGTGTTTAGTACTTACCGCCATGGTGGCATTGGGGGCGGTCGCGTCCCTGGCCCCGGCTTCTGCCGAGGTCTCGTTGAAGGGTAAGCGCGTTCAGCTCATCATCGCGTCCAGCGCCGGCGGAGGCACCGACCGCGTGGGGCGTCTCATCGCCCAATTCATGGAGAAATATCTGCCTGGCAATCCGACCATCGTGATCCGCAACATGGGGTCCGGCGGCGGCAAGATTCGTGCGGCCAACTATCTCATGAACAAGGCCAAACCCGACGGCCTGACCTTCATGCAGAGCGACGGCACGGTGATTTCACCGGGCACGCTGCGGCGCCGTTCGGCCCGCTACGATCCCAGGAAGTTCGAATACATCGGCTCCCTCAACCGGGGCGGCGCCGTCTTGTTCGTGAGCAAGAGCGCTCATAAGCGGCTCATGGACAAATCCAAAAAGCCGGTGATCGTCGCCGCCATCTCGGGTAGCCGTTCCTGGCAGGCCATGCCCATGTGGGGGGCCGAGTTCTTCGGCTGGAACGTGCGTTGGATCCCCGGTTACCGGGGTGTCGGCCAGATGAGCAAGGCGCTGCGCCAGGGCGAGATCGACATTTTCGCCACCAACAATGCCTACATCATCCACCAGCTCCAGGCCGATGGCACCATTGATCTGCTGGTCCAGGACGGGCAAGTGATAAAAGGCAAGGTAACCCGCCGGCCATCATTCAAAAATGTGCCAATCTTTGCAAAAATGCTGAATAAGGCAAAAATTACAAAATTATCCTGGCAGGCTTTTTATTCTATGACAGCTCCATCCCAAGTCGACAAATGGATGGGCATGCCTCCAGGTACTTCTAAGGCGCACCTTAAGGCCTACCGTGCTGCTTACGAAAAGTCGGTCAACGACCCTAAATTCCTCGAAATCGGCCGCAAGCAGTTCAGTAAGGAGATCAACTATATCGACGGGCCGACCGTGGCCAAGATGGTTCGTGAGGTGAACAGCGCGCCCGCCGCGGCGGTGGATTACGCCGAAAATATGAGGAAAAAATACGGCCTAGCTTCCTTCAAAAACAAAATTTATATACGAAAGGGAAAGATCACTAAGATTAAGCGTGGCGGCAAGCAGATTAAGTGGAAAAGCGCTAAAAACAAGGGAAAACTTAAAGTTGGGAAAAAGACTAACATCACAATCTCAGGAAGTAAGGCTAAGCGCAAAGCATTGAAAGTCGGAATGAAATGCACCTTCAAGGTCGAGGGTATGAAAAAGGCGCTAAAGATAGATTGTAAGTGAATTGGGGGAGTTTTGTTTGTATCAAGGCCGGCAGACTTTAGGGACTGCCGGCCTTTTTATACAATTAATATAGATATGATAAAATAAAAATTACAATAATATTTATAACAATTAAACAAACACATCATATTAAAATTTAAATTGATTATAATTTCATTTATTGAATAACATTAACTCACAGTACTAAGGAGGCATCATGCTTGATGCCCTAAGCGTAGCAATTTCAGAAATATTCCAACCCTGGCCCATGTTCCTGATGGCGATTGGCATACTGGGAAGCTCCTTTTTCGCCGCGTTGCCGGGGATCGGCGTGCTTCTGCTGATCACCATCGTCCTGCCTTTCGCCATAACCCTTGACCCCTACCCGGCGATCGCCTTCCTGTTGGGCATCGGGGCGGTGTCCAACACTGCCAACACCTTTCCCTCGGTGCTGATCGCGGTGCCTGGCAGCGCCGGAAGCCAGGCGACCATCGTCGACGGTTTCCCCATGGCCCAGAAAGGCGAAGCCAATCGGGCCTTCGGTGCCGCCTTCATCGCCTCGCCGCTGGGCGGTATATTCGGCGCAGGCGTGCTACTCCTCAGCCTGCCCATTCTCAAGCCCCTGGTGTTGAGCTTCGGCTCGCCGGAATTCACTATGTTGGTGATCTGGGGGCTGTCGGCGGTCGGCGTGCTCTCGGGCACGGCCCCCGTCAAGGGGCTGATCGCCGCCGTTTTCGGTGTCCTGGTCTCGACCGTGGGCATGGACAACAAGACCGGGATTGAGCGCTTCGCCTTCGGCGGCGAATACCTGGTGGATGGCATCAGCCTGATCCTCGTCGGCCTCGGCATCTTCGCGGTGCCCGAGATGATCGCCCTGGCGGTGCGCCGTACCTCCATCGCCGAGACCGAGGGCCTGGGCCATGGCCTGGTGCAAGGCATGCGCGACGTGTTCAAGAACTGGTGGCTGGTGATCCGCTGTTCCCTGATCGGTGTCTGGGTGGGCGTGTTGCCCGGGCTGGGGTCTACGGTCGCCGATTGGTTCGCGTATGCCCACGCGGTGCAGACCGAGAAGAACCCAGAGAATTTTGGCAAGGGCGACGTGCGAGGGGTGATCGCGCCGGAAGCATCGAACAACGCCAAGGAAGGCGGCGCGCTGATCCCCACCATCGCCTTCGGCATCCCTGGATCGACGTCCCTCGCCTTGATGCTGGTGGCCTTCATTTCTGTCGGCATCACCCCGGGCCCGTCTATGTTGACCGACCAATTGCCATACACCATGGCCATGATCGTGGTGCTGGTGGTGTCCAACATCTTCGCAGCCGGCCTAGCGCTGGGTGCCGCCGGTCAGTTCGCCAAGCTTTCCCTGATGCCGTTCTACATCATCGTGCCCATGACCCTGATCCTTTGCGTCTCGGCATCCTACGCGGCCAATTACGTGTGGTGGGACGTCCTGACCTTCCTTTCCTTTTCGGTGCTGGGCTGCGTTATGAAACTGTTTGACTGGCCGCGCCCGCCGCTGTTGGTGGCGGTGGTCCTGGGCGGGCAGCTGGAGGGCTATCTCTGGCTTTCCAACGCCCGTTACGGGTGGGAATGGCTGCTCCAGCCCGGCGTGCTCGCCATCCTTGCCCTGGTGATTGTTACCCTAGTGGTGCCTATCTACAAGCGGTATCGCCGCGGCCAAGGCGTGCGCGGGGAGGCGGCGGAACCGCTCAGTCGGGCCCATCGTTGGGGCGATATCGGCTTCCTCGTGTTGCTGATGGGTCTATTGGCATCGGCGGCCACGGTCAGCGACGATTGGGCCCTGCGCGCCTCGCTGATGATTTTCTGCTTGGCCGGGGTGGGAATTCCCCTGAGCCTCGGCCAGATCACCATCCATTTGCGGGCCATCGCGGGGCGGTCCCTAGACCAGGCGCCGCTCCTTGACTGGGCCGAGGCGGCTGAGGCGACCAGGCGGACCGCCATCGCCCTAATGTGGCTGGCCGCGCTTTCGGCCGGGGTCTATCTGATCGGTTTTCACCTCACCGTCGGCATCTATGCCATCATTTTCATCCGCGTCTATGGTGGTTCTTGGCGTGAGGCCCTGATCATCGCCGGCCTCGGCGAGTTCTTCGTCATTACCGTGTTCGACTGGCTCTTGAAGGTGTTCTGGCCGGTGCCATACCTCTTCGAGCCCTTCATCGAGGGTTGGTATTAAGGGCGGTTAATCGGGCGCTCGAAGTTGGAGGGGGTAATGGCTGCCGAGGCCGCTATCCACGTGGAAATGGTCGATCATCTCGGCATCGGTGTTGCCCATGAGGCGCGCGCCGTCACTTTTTACGCCCGCCTGGGGTTCTCAGTGGCCAAGCGGGTCAAATTCGACGCCGTGGTGATCATCCGTAACGCCGCCGGGGTGGTGTCAGTCTAATGCGTATTGCCAAACATTCACGGCTGTGCTCATCCAGAATGTTCAACGCCCGAAAGACCTTCCCGTCGTCGACCCAACCCAGGCAGCGAAACGGGCGCCCGGGCCTCTGGGCCGTGATCCGTGTTGCGTCGTTACTGGTATCATACGTGTCAAACTCAGCCCTACGCCCACTTTCCATGACCGCCGGGGGCAATCTGGGATCGCCCAAACGTCACTGCATTGGGGGCAAATTAGGGTTTCACCAAAAGGGACCCGACCTATAAGCCTCGCAATGAAAAAAGCGGCAATAAATGCGGCAATTTTATTAGTCTAGGCTGATTTAGGATGTCTTCATGCTCTCTTCCAAGATATGAACAAGCAGCCAGCCTTTTAAGATGTAGTAATCGCGACCTTATCTGATAGTTACCGATTTTGACGCGGTGTCTGTCAGATAAGGTCGCGATTTCTGCAATTTA
>CAUZBE010000307.1:0-4421 GCA_963577885.1 Alphaproteobacteria bacterium | reverse complement strand
CAATTATTCGTTCCAATAGTCTCGCCGATGGAAGGTGCGTGGAGCCCTACGCCAGGGGTGCAGCTATCGCGTGGAAACTGTTGATTACTGGCGTGGTTCGTCGGGATCCATTAATGATATCAGTCGGCCCGTCTACGCATTCTGGAACAGCGTGCTGAATAAAACTGATGAGCTATGCACGTTAATCGAAGAACGCCCCCTTACGGTCAAAGAATGGGATAATTGCAAAGGCGTATTTCGACGACAGGACAGCGCTGACGAATTGGAATTGGGGTTTTCTTTCTTTTCCCTAAATTGCACGAGCAGGTCGGGTATTTTGAACGGCGGCATCATCGGAGGCCGTGACCATACAGGGACTTGGAAGATTGATGCTCGCTACAACAAATCCGACTTGATCCGCCGTATTCGCAAAATAGCTTACCTGCGGGCAAGGATTGAGCTGACACAGCTGGATGCCGTCGAATTTCTCCGTACGAAATTGACAGATTGGAACTCCAAGATACTAATTTATATGGACCCTCCGTATTTTGAAAAGGGCTGGCTTCTGTATCACGACGCTTATCAAGTAGACGATCACGCCTAGGTCGCCAGAGCAGTTGATGAGATAGACGGCTTAAACTGGATCGTATCATATGGCAATGTCCGACCGATCCACGACCTATATGAACGATTTCCATGGCTTCGATATATATTGAGCTACAGCGCACGAAATCAGGTGCGTGGCCGCGAGGCAATGTTCTTTAGCAAAAATCTCATCGTGCCTGATGTACCACGGCCGTTGATAGAATTAGACCGTGATATTTCCGACGCCCCTCGGCCGGCAGCAGAACGGCTGTTCGCCACATAAAGAAAAGCGCGAAGGGTGACTGAACGGCGATATTTTCATATTGGCGTATGTGACTCGATGCCGGATATTTGCCAACAAATAATGTGTTCAAACGGAGTTAACGTTTCACAGGAGGGCGTTAGCGCCTCCCCGCCGAAGGCCGCTTTGCGGGAAAGGGAACGCTCCCCTTATTTTTTTGCTGCTGATCATGTTGGATTACCCGTATGCCCCGCCTCGCCCGAACTGTTCTTGCCGGCCTGCCTCATCACATCACCCGGCGGGGCAATCGTCGTGAGGATGCGTATAAGGGTGGCGCCCCCTTTTCCTTCCGGCGCTTCCCACCAGTCCGAAGGAATTTTTCCGCGCCACTAGCTCGTTATCGATTTCCAGGCCGCTTCGGCGCGGTTGCGGCATTTGTCGCCATAGGTCACGGCCTTGGCGGAGGAGGAGATGCCGTCCAGGCCGCGTTTGTAGACGCCCTGGACGATGGCCGCCAGACGGAACAGCTGGAATACCTTGTAGAAGGTCCAATCGGGAATGCCGCCGCGGTTGGTCAGCGCGCAATAGCGGCCAATAAATTCGTCCTCGTTCGGCAAGCCCGGCAACAATTCCAGTACTTCGCCTGTCCCCATGTAGCAGGCGACATAGCAATAGGCTAGATCGGCAAGGGGATGGCCGCAGGTGGCCAATTCCCAATCCAGTACCGCGCTGATGCGTGGTTCGCTGGGATTCACGATGGTGTTGCCCAGGCGGTAATCTCCATGCACCAGGGTGGTGGTGTCATCGACAGGAATGTTGTCCGGCAGCCATTGCATCAGCTGATCCATGGCCGGGATCTCTTCGGTCTGTGAGGCGACGTATTGCTTGGTCCAGCGGTTGATCTGCCGGGTGTAGTAGTTGCCCGGCCGACCAAAATTGCCCAGGCCCACGGCCTGGTAATCCACCGCATGCAACGCGGCGAGAACTTCCAGCAAATGATCATAGACCGCGCCCCGCTCGGCCGGGGTGAAAGCAGGGGCGAACTGGTCGTCCAGAACCCGGCCCGGCACCTTATCCATGATGAAAAAGGCGGTGCCCAGAACGCTTTCGTCCTCGCACAACAGATAGGTTTTGGGCACCGGAACCTCCGTGCCACCCAGGGCGGTTATCACCCGGTATTCCCGGTCCACCGCATGGGCCGAGGGCAACAGGGTGCCGGGCGGCTTCTTGCGCAGGACGAACTCCCGCCCCCTGGTGGTAATCATATAGGTCGGGTTGGACTGGCCCACGGCGAATTGATGCAGGGTGATATCGTCGCCGATGCCGTCCATATGGGCGGCCAGATAGGTTAGTAGTTTAGCCGTATCTAGGCGATGCGCCGCGCGCACGGGAATGGTTTCGTTCTGATATTCACTCATCTCGTCCACACTCGCATTAATAGGTCGGATAGTACTTTGGGCTATCCGGCCAGACGTGCTAATTGTTGCCAGGCCGCCTCGGCTAGGGGGCGGGCGCGGCGGCCTTGCTCGACAGCATGCGGGCTGGCCGCGGTGCCGTCCTGGGCCCGCTTGGCGATACCCTGTAAAATAGCTGCCAGGCGGAACATGTTATAGGCGAAATACCATTCCAGGTTCTCAATGCCTTTGCGTCCGGTCAATTCGCAATAGCGCGCGATATATTCGTCTTCCGTCGGAATGCCAAGACCTGGCAGATCCGCATCGGCGATGCCACGGAATAAATTCTTGCCCAGGCGCCAGCCCATCAGGGTATAGGTGAAATCCCCCACCGGATGGCCAAGCGTGGCCAATTCCCAGTCCAGCAGCGCGATGACCCTGGGCTCGGTTGGATGGAAGACCATGTTGTCCATGCGGAAATCACCATGGATGAGGGTGGTTTCATCGCCCGCCGGGATGTTTTGCGGTAGCCATTCGATCAACCGGTCCATGGCTGGGATCGGATCGCTCTCGGACAGGCGGTAGGTCTTGCTCCAACGATGGATCTGTCGTTCGCGGTATTCGCCGACCTTGCCAAAATCCCCCAACCCGATGGCGTCATAGTCGACCTGGTGCAGGGCCGCCATGGCATCGTTCATGGCGCGGTAGATCTGGCCGCGCTCCTCCCGGTTCATCTCCGGCAGGGCGGCGTCCCACAATATGCGACCCTGGACCATTTCCATGATGTAAAACGCCGTTCCGATTACCTCGACATCTTCGCACAGGCAATAGGTCCGGGGCACCGGCACATCCGTCTGGGCCAGGGCGGTGATGACCCGGTATTCCCGGTCCACCGCATGGGCGGAGGGCAGCAATACCCCCGGCGGCTTGCGCCGCAGCACATAAGATCGGCCGTCGGCATCGATGCGGTAGGTTGGGTTTGATTGCCCGCCCTTGAACTGGCTGAGTTCTATAACGCCGGAAAAGTCCTCCACATGCGCTGACATATAGCTTTGCAGGCGGGCGATATCAAAGCTGTGTTGTGCCAAGACATCCTGGGTGCCGGCAAACTGTGATTGCAGGTCGGTCATCGCATCGGGCCTCCCCGCCCGGTTATAAAACCTTGGCGTCAGCTTATACCAAGCCGTCCCGATAGGAACCCATTGCGACGCCTTGGGGGCGATTTTAGATGGGAGGATGCGGTGCGGGTTCAAGCCAGCGTTTGACTATAAGCGAAATTCAGCCTGAAATAGGCATAGGATAAAACTCAGGGAGACAAAGATGCGCTTAAAAGACAAGGTCGCGATCGTTACCGGCGCCGCATCGGGCATGGGCGCGTCGACCGCAAAGTTGTTCACCAGCGAAGGCGCCAAGGTCGTGGTCGCCGATCGCATGGAAGCCGAAGGCACCGCCGTGGCCGCCGAGATTAGTGCGGCGGGGGGCGAAGCTCGCTTTCAGACCCTCGATGTTGCCAGCCAGGCTGATTGGGAGCGCCTGGTTGCCGACACCATCGCAGCCTATGGCCAGGTCGATATTTTGATCAACAACGCGGGCGTCAGCGGCAGCCATCCCGACCGGTTGAATATTCCAACCTGGGACGAACAGATGAATGTAAACGCAAAAGGCGTTTTCCTGGGCATGCGCACGGTCATCCCCGAGATGCAAAAGACGGGTGGCGGCTCGATCGTCAATACCTCGTCAATTTCCGGCTTCGTGGGCCAGACCTTCGTGCACATGGCCTATAACGCCGCCAAGGGGGCGGTGCGTCTGGCGACCAAGGCCGCCGCCGTACAGTTCGCGGGCGATGGCATCCGGGTCAATTCAGTGCACCCCGGCGTCATGCCCGCCATGCGGACCTCGCAGATGTCGGCGGACCCGGAAGTGCGGCGAAAGATGCTTTCGGCCATACCCATGAAGCGCGAGGGCCGCATAGAAGAGGTCGCCTATGCCAATCTGTTCCTGGCCTCCGACGAAGCCTCCTACATCACCGGCATCGAAGTCCCCGTCGACGGCGGCTATCTGGCCATGTAGCCCGACGCGGGCCTTTTTCGAAATTGGCTGTACCACTCAGCGCCGGTCCCGTCCACCCACAGGGTACTATCAATGTGTGGATAGGGCGGCGGATGGGAGTTGCGGTGCAACGACGGCAACAGTTTACTAAATTACAGTGCAAACTGCGGACA
>CAUZBE010000306.1:0-4432 GCA_963577885.1 Alphaproteobacteria bacterium | reverse complement strand
AGAGCGCAATATTGACTTCACCCTTTCCCCACGCCTGTCATTCGCCGGCAAACCGGCGGAACAACACATCATGATGTTGCCGGATGGCTGCGGCAACACCGTGGAATTCAAGTCCCAACCCCGCGACCGGGTTTTTGCCACGGACATGGGTTAGTTATCCATCCTTAATTAGAGTCGTTTTGCGCCTCGGGTTTGCCAGTTTGCGACCCGGCCCAAATCACCGGGTTTGGCCCAGAGATGGAAGCTAATGGCTAGCAACCATCAACCTCAGTTATACTTCTCTAATGCGCACCCTGATCGCCCTCATGCTGTTCGCTGCGACGCCTGTGGCAGCGTGGGATTGGGAGGATGGGAAGGCGGTGTATAAGGCTGCGAAACAGGGGGATGCCACGGCGCAGCTAAAACTTGGTCTGATGTATGCCCAAGGCAAGGGCGTCCCCGATGACTATGCACGCGGATATGCGTGGGTTAGCATTGCAGCCGCGCAAGGAAATGCTAGGGGCAAAAAAGGCAAAGAAAATATAGCCAAACTCATGACCCCCGCCTAAATCGCTGACGCGAAAAAGCTATCACGCGAGTATTGGGGAAAATACGTCGTGCCGTTCCAAAAGTGACACCGCTAAAGAACTGGCCTCCAATAGTGGGTATCGTTCGATTGGATTAACCGTAACCTCAAATTCTTCTATTATGGCAGTTTTAATATGATAATTTCTGACATTCGCACCCACCTTTTATCGGTGCCGTATACCGACCCACCAAAAATCGGCTTTTTAGACCCTACGAGTATTGATTTACTGATTGTGGAGGTGGAGACCAAATCAGGAGTAATTGGAACTGGCTATCTCCATCCAATGATCGGAGGAATGCGTACGTTAGATATATGCATTCATGAGATGCTTAAGCCGTTACTGATGGGCGAGGATATTCAACAAGTTGAAATCTTATGGAAGAAGATGTGGGACGCAACTTTTATCCAAGGGAGAATGGGGATAACCGTTATGGGTATTTCCGCCCTGGACATGGCGATTTGGGATGCGGTTGGTAGGCAGAATAACCTACCGCTTTGGCAGCTTTGGGGTGGATCGCCTGCGCCGCTCCCCATATATGGGTCCGGATGCTATAGGGGCTTAGGGCACGATGGAATGATAGAAAAAGCACAGCGGTTCGTTGCTCAAGGGTTCAAAGCGATCAAAATGCAGGCTGCGCACCTGTTTACTAACGATGAAGATGTAAAAAATATTCATGACATGCGTGCCGCTCTTGGCGACGAAATTGAGATAATGGTGGATGTAAACCAGGGGTGGGAAGCGGAAGAAGCAATTTCTGTCGGCCGGCGAATTGACGAGTGTAATCTTTCCTGGCTGGAAGAGCCCGTTATGGCGGACGATTTCGAAGGTTATCATAAAATCGCAAATGAAATTACGACACCAGTCGTCGGTGGCGAAAACCATTTTACTCACCACGACTTGAAACCATTTTTTGCCAGTAAAAAAATCCCCATTCTTCAACCAGATATCATGCGTGGCGGGTATACAGAATTAAAAGTGATTGCGAAACATGCGCACCAGGCGGGGATTTCCATCGCCCCGCACCTCTTTCCGGAATTTAGTTTGCACTTAAATGCCTCTATACCGAACGGCCCCTGGCTCGAATATATGGGCTGGCATGACCATCTATGGGTAGAACCAATTCTTCCTAAAAATGGGACTATCACTCCTACAAATCGTCCGGGTCACGGAATGGCATTTCGGCCCGAACTCTTTAAAGATCATCCTTACTCGGATTAAATCGTTGGTATTATCCGAAGTTAATTTAGGACCGACCCGATCAAGCTATTTACAGAATTCGGTCCACGCTTCGTTGTGCGCCGGCAGTGCCGCAGTAATATCGATGATTGCTCCAGGGAAAGGTCGAAAGAGGAGGTAAGCAATGTCAGATATGGTTTCAGGCGGCTGTCTTTGCGGAAATGTGCGATTTGAAACGACAAGCGAACCTGCAATGCAGGTGTTGTGTCACTGCGTTGACTGCCAGACTGTCAGCGGCTCTGCGTTTTACACCGCCTATATCGTGCAGTTGGAAAGTGTTAAACTGGCCAAAGGAGAACCTGGTGGTTTTACCACCAAGTCAGATAGGGGACAGCGCAACCATCGTCGCTTTTGCCGAGATTGCGGCACGAGGCTTTGGGCGGAACTTGAGATGGGCGTCGCGAGCATTAACGGCATGGCGCTTGATGATAAGTCTCATTTTAAACCGACTCACAATCACCGGCTTGAAACTGCACCTGATTGGTGTCTTATGAACGAAGCACTTCACACCCTGCCTGTCGGGCCGTGAACCTAGGTCCTCGGCCAGATCCGGGCTCTTGATGGTCACCATCTAATTGCGGTCCTATTGCCCCAGGGCTAAATCCAAACAAAGGAATCTGACATGGCCATCCGGGAAATCGCCCACATGGGCAACCCCATTCTTAATCGCATCGCGGAACCGGTGGCCGACCCCACGGATCCTGAAATCGCCCGCTTGGCGGCGGACATGAAGGACACGTTAATACACGTGGGCGGCTCCGGCATCGCCGCACCCCAGGTTTATGAAAGCCTGCGCTTGGTGGTCTATCGCCTCAGCTCGCGTTTGATCAGCGGCGGGGAGGACCAAATTGACTCCTGGGTGGTCTTGGTCAACCCCGTTCTGACGCCGGTAGGTGATGAGGTGCTGTCGGGCTGGGAACGCTGTCTCTCTATCCCCGGCCTGCACGGCAAGGTGCCCCGGCATCAGGCCTTAAGCATGACCTACCAGACGTTGGCGGGCGAGACGATCACTCTCGACATCGAGGGCGCCCACTCGGTTCTGCTGCAACACGAGTGCGACCACCTGGACGGTATTTTGTACCCCATGCAGATGCCCGATCTCTCGAAACTGGAATTCAATGCCGAGCCGGGACATCTGGCCCAGGACATGGCCGACGGGGTTAAGGTCTGGCCGGTACTCCAGGATCTAGTCAATGCCTGGCCCGGACGTGGCCAATGGTTCGAAGACTGATAAAATATACTTCGGCGGCCGAATTGGATGAAAGAATGGCTCTACGCAAAGCGGAGACGGAGCTGTTCCAGCGCCTGGCTAAAGTCGTGCAGCCGATGGCACTAGAGCCGGACGAGGACGACGCCGCCCCCATCACGTGGTTTTATGCGGCCATGGCAAAGCGGACCGACATTGGGCGCGGCTTTGCTGCGGTAATGAATCACCCTGAAACGGCGGTATGACGCAACCTTATATCGTTGGTTCATCGAGTTTTGTTACTGGTGTTTGTTGACATAGAATTACCCCGATGGCCGAATTTGGCCTTCCTACGTGGAACCTCAATTTAGCGGTGTGTTATGAAATTTGGCATATTTGGCGGCGCCCGCTCGGTTCCAAATGCTAGAGACGGATACCAGGAAGGTTATAACGCCTATATCAATACGGTCGTAAACGCGGAACAATTTGGGTATTACAGCAATTTCTTAGTCGAACATCATTTCAGCGGCATGGGCCAGGTCTCCGCTTCCCTTAACCTGCTCACGTTTCTAGCGGCGCGGACCACTGACATTCGCCTTGGCACCGCCGTGGTCGTGTTGCCCTGGCACAATCCAGTATTGATTGTCGAACAGGCGGCGACATTGGATCTATTGTCCGGAGGGCGTTTTGATTTTGGGGTAGGCAAGGGTTATCGCCACAACGAGTTCGAAGGGTTTTCCATCCCCATCGAGGAGGCCACAGAGCGTTTTGAGGAAGCCATGACGGTAATCCGCAAAGCGTGGACAACAGAAGGCAGGTTCTCCCATCACGGTAAGCGCTGGCGGTTCGAAAATATCATGGTCGAACCCGTACCACTGCAAAAGCCCCATCCACCACTATGGCTAGCAGCAGGTCGTCCCGAATCCCTCCGATACGCGGCGCGTGAGGGCTACAACCTATTATTGGATCAGTTCCAAACATTTGAAGTCATCTTGGAGCGGTTGGGCATATTCAAACAGGCACTACAATTAGCTGGCCGCACCTATGACCCTTTGGGGGTGGCCGTGGCGCGTGGCCTCTTCATCGCCCGCAATGAAGAGGAGCGCGAAGCAGCGATTGCGGCACGCATAAAATCACAAGAGGTCATGAATGCTTTTGCGACGACCACGGGGCAGAAATTGAAATCCAGCATGGCCTCGGATACCAATTTGCGAAAAGCTGCGGTCGAAGGGGTCTTGTTGGGCTCGCCAGATGAGATCATTGAACGATTGAAATGGCTCGAGGCGCAAGGCGTTGACTATGTGCTGCTATCCTCGCCTGCACCGGATGGGTTGCGGATTTTTGCCGAAGAAATCATGCCCGCTTTCTCGTAATAAATTTTTTTAACTTTCTGTATCATTGTGAGCTTGGTGCTATTGTTTCCGGTGCCTCAAATCACGCT
>CAUZBE010000305.1:0-4440 GCA_963577885.1 Alphaproteobacteria bacterium | reverse complement strand
GCCACAAAATGCTCCAGTAGACGGTCTTGTTTCGCTTTGATTAATCTGCCCTTGCTCTTCTAGCCCATAATAACACCTACATCAGCAGGATCTAGAAAACACCCATATATTCTATTTCATATAAAACCCTACGCTCGTTTGATAGAACGCCTCTGGTTCCATCAACCCGACGGGCCGATTGATCAGCGCGTTCCTTGAAAGGCCGCTGTGGCGTACGGGCGCGATGGCATCAGCATCGCGCAAAGCCCCGCTGCCACGCCAAATCCGGCCGCGGCCATGATAGGTACTTCATAACTGCCCCAGAGATCGAAGGCATGACCGGCCAGCCAAGGGCCGAAGAAACCGCCGACAGCGATGCTCGACATGAAACAGCCGAGCACACTGCCTATCTTTTCTGTACCAAAATATTCGGCGATAATTGGTGCGATCATCGCGACGTAGCCGCCGGAACCAACCCCATAAAGGACCGCGAAGAGGGTTAACATGACGATACTGCCACCAGCATACCAGAGCAGAAAACTGATCGCCATGCCAACATACATCGCCGCCAAGGAGTTTCGCCGTCCCAGGCGGTCGGATGCGACTGCAAACAATACCCGGCCGATCAGACTGCTGACCCCGATCACCGCCAACAGATATACCCCTGTGCTTTCGCCCAAGCCCCGGTCCATGGCATAGGGGACCAGGTGAACGAAAGGGATAAAGAAGCCGACGCTGCAAAGTATCGATGACAGGTAGAGCATCAGGAAACCCCGGCTCCTCAAAGCCCCTTTGAGATCGAAACGCCCCCTGCCCGCGACCGACGCGGCGCCGCGGCCCGTTGTGTCCGGCGGATCGCCCATCATGAGCGCGGCTAGGGCGCCCGCAACCAGCGTCAAAGTCCCAGTGACCTGCATCGCGGTCCGCCAATCACGCCAATCAATCAATATGGCCACAATGGGTGGTATGATCAGAATGCTGAAACCCACGCCTGTCGAAGCAAAGCCAGAGGCAAGGCCGCGTCGCTGGGTGAACCAGCGCTGCAGCCCGGCATTCGCGGGCGCAAAGGTAAAACCCATGCCAACCGCCACCCCGAGACCGAAACCGAGATACACCTGCCAGAGTGCATCGGCGGTGCTGGCATAGATCAGCCCCACGCCCATTGCCAACATGCCGAACAGACAGACAGGCCGAGTACCGAAGCGGTCGGCAGCGGGCCCGCTGACGATCCCGAGGGTCGAATAGGTGCCACCCACAATCGAGAATACCAGCGCGGTCTCAGCTCGATCGGCATCGAACGCCGCCGAGAGGGCTGGAAAGAACACGCCAAATGTGTAGGCGTTGCCGTAGGCCAGGAACATCAACACAAAGGTTGCGCCGGCCACCACCCAGCTCCAGACGCCGTCGACCCGGCGGTTATTAACGTTCAGAGCACTAATCCCCGGTCCGCGGATCGCCGTTGATCCGGCCCATCACCGTAACCACTCGCGCGCCCGACGGCAATCCTATGATCCATGGGATTGGCCAGGGCGCCGTCGCCCGCCGACATTCGACGCCGATGCCGATGCCGGTTTGCTGTTAAATTTGGCTAAAGTATCCAAAGAAATATCAACGAAAGGCAAAATTGATGGGCGACCATGAAACGCAGAGAAAGATTACCGTATAGGCTGAAACCGTTCCGCCACGTACCAAGCCATAAAATTATCCAGAGCCGTTTTTTAGCCGTATGAATGAGCGGCCAAAAAAGCAGCTGGGTGATTTCTTCGACCTGGCTAATACCGGCGTAAATCTTACAAGATTAAAACCCGGCGGCAAGTCGGCCCAGTTGCACCGGCACGGCAAGCAAGACGAGTTTATTTTCATATTGGAGGGCCATCCGATACTAGTCACCGAGACGGAACAGATCCAGCTTCATCCAGGAATGTGTGCGAGCTTTCCAGCTCAAGGCGCGGCGCATCAACTACTCAACCGAACTGATAGGGACGTCGTTTTCCTTGAGATTGGTGACCGCGCCAGCGGGGACGAAGGCAGCTATCCAAACGACGGTATCCAGGCTGTGCTAGGCCCCAGTGACGGGTAGATTTTCACCTATAAGAACGACAACTCTATTGAAGTGACAGCGCGGACCGCGCGACTATTTGGGAAGTGGCCACAAATCCAATTCGTCTCCCACGGCAGTAGTTCTGGCCCGGCAACTCCGACGGTCAGAGTTTGCCTTATTGCCAAAGTTTTCCAGCCCAGTATTCTATATCTGCGTTGTAAACAACGACGCCGGGCACTCCCGTCAAAACTGCGGTGACCGCAAATCCATTGACCGTATGAGGAACCATGCCATGGCCGACCGAACTGGACCGCTTACCGGTGTCAAAGCCGTGACCTGCTCGACCGCACAGGCGGGAACGGTACCATACATGCTGATGGCGGATTTAGGCGCCGAGGTCATCAAGATTGAAGTCCCAGGGGTTGGTGACAGTTCCAGAACCGCCGGCGAACTGAAGGGCGGTATCAGTTCGTTCTTCGAGACCAACAACCGGGGTGTAAAAAGCCTGACATTGAACCTCAAGTCCGATGAGGGCCAGGCCATACTCCACAAACTGGTCAAGGACGCGGATATCTTTGGGCAAAACTTCCGCCCCGGCGCGGCAGAAAAAAACGGTTTCGGCTATGAGGAACTCAAAAAAATAAATCCAGCCCTGGTGTATGTTTCCGTCTCCGGTTATGGCCTGTTGGGACCGCACGGGCGGCTGCCGGGTACGGATGCGGTCGGCCAGGCCTTGGGCGGCGTGGCCGAGGCCTATGCGGGGCCGGGCGAGACCATGCGCACCGGTGTTGTCTCTGTTGCCGACGAATCTTGTGCAATCCTGACATTCGGCGGTCTTTTGGCGGCGCTGTATTATGCAAAAAACACCGGCATCGGGCAGAAAGTGGAAACGTCGCTGGTCGGCGGTATCGTCCGTCTGATGGGCTGGACCATGACCACCACCATGTGGCGCGACGCCAATCCGATCACCGGCGCGCGGATCAATGGCACGCGCGAGCGCCCGGGCATTGCCGCGACGTTCAATGACCAGGACGGCAAGCCACTGGTGTTTCAACTGGGTCACACGGATTGGAAACGCGCCATGGAAGCGCTGGGTTTCCTCGCGACGTTGACGGAACGCGGCGCCGACGACCTAGGGCTCGCCTTGGTTTCCGATGAAATGAAGGACAACATTCTGGGCGTCCTAGCTGAATTATTCGCCACCGGCAGCCGTGATCAATGGGTGGAAATTCTGCGTGCCGCTGACATCGTATCAGCGCCGGTCAATACGCTGCTGGAGGCGTCGAATGACCCGGACGTACTGGCGAATGGCTATATCAGCGAGATTGAGTATCCCGAGATCGGCGAGACACTCAAGGTGCACGGCTCGCCTTGGCAGTTTTCAGAAACCCCCGCGAAAATTGGCGTTGCGCCAAAGCTTGGCGAGCATAACGCGGATATCTTATCCGGGCTCGGCTATAGCGAATTGGAGATCGCATCCCTGCGGGAGCAAAAGATCATCTGAGCATGACCACAAGTGATATGCCCTGACGACTAGCCCGGGCAGACAACTAAGGTTGCGTCACATCAGGTTGCGGCAACCGGCGATAACGGGCTTCGTCGCACAGAACGGACTGCGCCAACATGCGTGTCTCGTTATGATTTTTCTCATAAACAACAACGGCATGCGGCGCCTGGTTCGTAGACTCGACTATATGCGCGACAACCCAGACGCTATCCGGCGCATCAACTTTGACAAGCCGATCCCCAGATTGAAGCGCGGCGTTCTTAAATGGCCGGTGCAATCATTTGCCCTCCACACTATTGCAGCTACTATTTCTTGTTTGGTCTTAACCTTGGCACATAAATGAACATGGTATCCTAATTATGCGCCGCGCCAAACACACTGCTGCAAGCGGGAGACAGGCGTCCCCACGCAAACAAAAATATCAAGATATCGTAGAACTAGAGCATTTTCAAAATGAAAATACTCTGAGAAGTGCAGCTTAATCGATGGCTACCAAGTTCGCGGCAGCGCTCTTACCGTCCCGTCCCGGCTCCACGTCATATTGAACCTTCTGACCTTCGGCCAATCCTGACATTCCGGCTCTTTCCACTGCGGAGATGTGCACGAATGCATCGGGTCCGCCACCATCAGGCTCGATAAATCCAAAACCCTTAGTCGCGTTGAACCACTTTACGGTACCAGTCGCCATGTAACATTTCCTTCTTCGTATTGCTTTCGCCCGCATCCTGGCACGGCGCTGGCGCAATCACAAATACCGGATTGGAAAAAAGTTGAAAAAATTTCGTTGCAAATGCAACTAAAAAACGTAGCAGTAGGGCAGGCTCATGCCCGACCGGACCATTCTAGCCATAGTTCTTTCGGTCCTCGGAAGGTAAAATTGGGAAAATAGCTGAATGTTTGGCCTTTCACCAGA
>CAUZBE010000304.1:0-4442 GCA_963577885.1 Alphaproteobacteria bacterium | reverse complement strand
AGCCGCTTACCGGCGAGGCCATTGTCGGCCGGATGATAGGCCAAAATTGCGGTTTCTGCCGGCGCGCTTAGAATCCTTCGCTAAATTCAAGGCCCGCGCGCCGAGGGGCGAAGTCCTGGTCCCCAGTAACCCAGGCCTGCGCCGCTATGGCATGAACCCGTATGGCGGCTACAATTCATCGCATACGCCGTTTTGTACCAGGGCAAATTTCCGGAGGTCGTGGCGCCCCTGGCCCGTGTGGTGGAGGTGGGCAACTGGGCCTGGTCGGTGCATGTCTTTTTTTATTAAGCAACGCATCAAAACCGCGGACGGCTTGATCCTGACTTAGGAAAAGGGGCAGAATTCCGCCCTGTATGCCTCCGATATCTCGGAATGCCGGGATGTCGGCAACGTCCTGGTGCAACGTCGCAGTGCCACGGGCGGCTTGATCGATGTGCTTTACCGGGTCGATTTTGGCTTTGACTTTTACGCATTTAACCCGACGGCCAAGATCTTCGTTGAATAAGCGCCAGGATCTCTAACACTGGACAAGTAACCACCGGATACAATGTAATACGGTAATGGTCCGAAAGAAGCGCGATATATCGGCAACTGGTGACGGCACGGGCGTACAGGATTTCCTGAACAAACTGGCCGTGACACCCACGGCCTATGCCGCCAAGACCCGCGGCCGGCTGCTGTTCACCATGGACGCCACCGCCTCGCGGGAGCCGAGCTGGGATACAGCCTGTCAGATTCAGGGCGATATGTTCGCCCAGACGGCGACCCTGGGCGGCCTGGACGTGCAATTAGCCTATTACCGGGGTTACAAGGATTTCTGCGCCACACCGTGGATTTCTTCCTCGGCCGATCTGATCCCCTTCATGAGCCGCGTGCGCTGCCTTGGCGGACAGACCCAGGTGGAACGGCTGTTGCGCTACGCGTTGCGGGAGACCGCGAAACAGCGGATCAATGCCATGGTTTTTGTCGGTGATTGTCTGGAAGAGGATGTCGACCAGGTTTGCGCCGTGGCTGGCGAACTGGGCGTGTTGGGGGTGCCCTGTTTCCTGTTCCATGAAGGCCACGAGCCAACGGCAAGCCGAGCTTTCAAGCAGATCGCCACGCTGACCCGGGGGGCCTATTGCCGCTTTGACGCCTCGTCCGCCAGCCAATTAAGGGATCTGCTAGCCGCCGTTGCTGTCTATGCCGCTGGTGGCCGCAAGGCGCTGTCGGATTTCTCACAAGGCAAAACCGCCACTATTCTGCAAATCGCCCACCAGGTGGGTGCACGGCGGTCATGATCGGCTATTTTACTTTAGGGGTCTGCCTGCTGGGTGCGTTGGGTCTGATCGGCAAATTTCTGCTCAACGCGGACCCAAAATTCCTGGCGAAGGCCTTGCGCTATACCGGCTTTGGCCTGTGCGCCGCGGTGGCGTTATTTCTTTTACTGACCGGCCGCTTTGCCCTGGGCCTACCCCTGGCCTTCATGGCCGCCGCATTTCTGCGCCGTTGGGCCCTGCCCAAGCTGGGGCCGCGCATTGGCGGCGGGTCCGGACCATCCACGGGGCGCAGTTCCAACGTGGAAACCGACTATCTGCACATGACCCTGGACCATGATAGCGGCGCCATGCGGGGAGAGATATTGCGCGGCACCTTCGCGGGCCGGGACCTAAACGATCTGAATTTGGACCAGCTGGTCGAATTACTAGGGGAATGTCAGCGCCACGACGGCGAAGCGGCGCAGGTATTGGAGGCCTATCTCGACCGAACCCAGGGCGGCGACTGGCGCCAGAATGCAGCCGGCTACAGCCGGCAGGGGCATTCCGGCCAGGGCGCCCGGCAAAAACCCCGTACTGGCGGCATGACGTTGGCGGAGGCCTGCAAGGTTCTGGGCCTGGATGCCAATCCCTCGCCCGGCGAGGTCCGCGAGGCCCATAAACGCCTGATGCTGAAACTGCATCCGGACAAGGGTGGTTCATCCTACCTCGCGGCGAAAATCAATCAGGCCAAGGATTTGCTGCTGGGCCTATGACAACTTGGCTTGCGTAGCCGCCGTGGTCATGGCAGAAGCTCATGACAAGGCGAACAAGAGGGGTCGGTTCAGCGTGCGCGTACGCAAGGCGGTTTTTCCAGTAGGCGGGATGGGCACACGGTTTCTGCCGGCAACCAAGGCGTTGCCAAAGGAAATGTTGCCCATCGTCGATAAACCTTTGATCCAATATGCGGTGGAAGAGGCCCATGCGGCGGGGGTAGAGGAGTTTATCTTTGTCACCGGACGGGGCAAGACGGCGATCGAAGATCATTTCGATCATTCCTATGAACTGGAGGATCTGCTGTCAGCACGTGACAAGTTGGATATCCTGACGGAATTACGGGCGGGCGTTCCCGGTGCCGGCCAGGTCGCCTATACCCGGCAGCAAGAACCCCTTGGTCTGGGGCACGCGGTCTGGTGCGCGCGGAACCTGGTGGGTGACGAACCCTTCGCGGTCCTGCTGGCCGATGATTTGATCCAGAGCGAAAAACCCTGCCTGCAGCAAATGGTGGAAGCTGCCAGCGAGACCGGCGGCAACATGGTGGCGGTGATGGATGTGCCCCGCGAACATACCTCCCGCTACGGCATCCTGGACGTGGGCAGCGATGATGGCCGCCTGGCCGAGGTCCGGGGTTTGGTCGAAAAACCCGATCCGGCGGACGCGCCGTCGACCCTGTCAGTAATCGGGCGCTATATCCTGATGCCGCAGGTATTCGATTATCTGGGCAATAAAGAACTGGGTGCGGGCGGCGAAATTCAACTGACCGACGCTATGGCGAAAATGATTGGCCGGTGGCCTTTTCACGGCCTGCGTTTTGAAGGCACCCGCTTTGACTGTGGCGACAAGCTGGGATTTTTGCAGGCGACAATTGCCTTTGGTCTGGCCCGCGACGATTTAAGGGAAGGTCTTGGTAACTTTTTAACCAACATAACGAAGGATCTTTAAACCGGCGATACCCGGACCTGAAGACAATCGCAAGGCGGATTAATACATGCATGTCACCATGATCGGCACCGGTTATGTCGGCCTGGTATCGGGAGCCTGCTTTTCGGAATTCGGGCATAACGTTACCTGCGTCGACAAGGACGCTGGCAAGATCGATGCCTTACAGGCAGGCCGTATACCCATATTTGAACCGGGCCTGGAAAAACTGGTGGAAACCAACATCGCTGCCGGACGCCTGACCTTTACGACAGATCTGCACCAGCCGGTGGCGGATGCGGACGCCGTGTTCATTGCGGTGGGCACCCCGTCCCGCCGAGGCGACGGTCATGCAGACCTCAGCTATGTTTATGATGCCGCGCGGGAAGTGGCCGCGGCACTGAATGGTTACACCGTGATCATCACCAAATCCACGGTGCCGGTCGGCACCGGTGCGGAAGTGGCCCGGATCGTCGGCGAAGCCCGGCCAGATGCTGCGTTCGATGTCGCCTCGAACCCGGAATTCTTACGCGAAGGCGCGGCGATCAGCGATTTCATGCGGCCCGACCGGGTAGTTGTGGGCACCGACAGCGACCGCGCCCGTGACGTTATGCGTGAATTATATAGATCCCTGTTCTTGAACGAGACGCCGGTGATGTTCACGGCCCGGCAAACTGCAGAATTAATTAAGTATGCCGCCAATGCCTTTTTGGCCACCAAGATTACTTTCATCAACGAGATCGCCAATCTTTGCGAACAGGTCGACGCCGATATTCAGGACGTGGCCCGCGGCATCGGCCTGGACGGCCGCATCGGCAACAAGTTCCTGCACGCCGGGCCGGGCTATGGCGGTTCGTGCTTTCCCAAGGATACCTTGGCACTGCTGCGCACGGCCGAGGATCTAGGCCTGCCGTTGAATATCGTACAGGCTACAGTGGCGGTTAACGATCAACGCAAAAAAGACATGGCGCAAAAAGTCGTCGATGCCTGCGGCGGCTCGCTGCTGGGAAAAACCGTCGCTGTCCTGGGCCTGACGTTCAAGCCTAATACGGATGACATGCGCGATTCCCCCAGCCTGGACATCATCCCGGCTCTGTTGGCGGCCGGCGCCAAGGTCCGCGCTCACGACCCCGAAGGCATGGATGAGGCGCGCAAAATGCTGCCAGGAGTCGAATTCTGCGAGGATGCCTATGACGCCCTGGACGATGCGGATGCCCTGGCCATCATCACGGAGTGGAACGCCTATCGCGCCCTGGATTTGCCCCGTGTGAAAAGCCTTTTGAAGGCGCCGGTGCTGGTCGATATGCGAAATATCTACGACCCCGGGACCATGGGCGAGATGGGCTTCACCTATATTTCGATCGGCCGCCCAGCTGTCGCACCCTGACCAGGAGAGGTAAAAGGGATGAAAAAACATACTTTTCATACCTCGGTCCTGCGTGAATATGACGTCCGCGGCATCGTCGGCGAGACCTTATCCACGGCGGATGCCTACGCGGTTGGCCGTTC
>CAUZBE010000303.1:0-4444 GCA_963577885.1 Alphaproteobacteria bacterium | reverse complement strand
CAAGTCCGCGACCTGGAGCGCCGGTCGTTGTCGGTGGAGGAACTGGTCCCCTTCGATGCCGTGGTCTTCGATCCGCCACGCGCCGGGGCCAATCGCCAGGTGATGGCTCTGGCCGCATCGGGCGTCGCCACGGTCATCGCCGTATCCTGCAACCCCGCGACCTTTGCCCGCGACGCCCAGACCCTAGTCCAGGGCGGCTACCGCTTATTAACTCTGACCCCCGTGGATCAGTTCCCCTGGAGCCGGCATCTGGAGCTGGTGGCCTGCTTCCAACGTTGACGCCAAGCCGGCATTCTTAGGCAGTTCTGGTGTTTTCCTGGCCGAAGTCGTGTGTTGGCCTGAATAGGAGTCTTGCGGCTTTTTGGCGCTTTCAGGCTTGAACATCAAAAAATCGGCAGCCATGCTGTCGATGGGAAAATAATAACCAGGGAGATAGGACAGATGGGCATGATGATCGACTTTGCCAGGCCGGACGGTGGCAGCACCAACGGCTATCTTGCGACCGCCGGGGCGGACCGGCCCTCGTTGATCGTAATCCAGGAATGGTGGGGTCTGAACGACCAGATTTGCGGCGTTGCCGACCGCTTCGCCAGGGCCGGTTACAACGCCCTGGCGCCAGATCTGTATGAAGGCCGGGTGACCCAGGAGCCCGATGAAGCCAACCATTTGATGAGCGGTCTGGATTTCCCCGGCGCCGCCCATCAGGATCTGCGTGGCGCGGCGCTGCATCTAAAGGGCATTGGCGGCAATGTCGCGGTGATGGGGTTCTGCATGGGCGGGGCCCTGACCATCGCCACCGCCGTGCATGTGCCGGAGGTTACCCTGGGTGTCTGTTTTTACGGCATTCCGCCAAAGGAATTCGCTGATCCGGCCAAAATTTCCATGCCGCTGCAATGCCATTTCGCCAATCAGGACGATTGGTGCACCCCGGAGGCGGTGAACGAGCTGGAAACCACCCTGACGGCAGCCGGCGCCAATGCGGAAATCCATCGCTATGACGCCGCCCACGGCTTCTTCAACGAAACCAGCGAAGCCGCCTACCACGCCGCCAGCGCCAATTTGGCCTGGCGACGCATGGGCAACTATCTGGCAGCTAATTTGTAGCTTGTTTCAGTTTCTATATTCACCGAATCAGCGCTCTAGTGATTTTGGCCTATCTGCGCCCGGTGCCGCAACATGTGATCGGCCAGGACGCAGGCCATCATGGCCTCGCCGACGGGTACCGCACGGATGCCAATACAGGGATCATGCCGGCCCTTGGTCGCGACTTCGGTAGCGGCGCCCGCCTTATTGACGCTGCGCCGGGGGATGAGGATAGATGAGGTCGGCTTGACCGCGAACCGCAGCACGATGTCCTGGCCGCTGGAAATGCCGCCCAGAAGTCCGCCATTCTGGTTGGAGGTGAAACCAGGGCCGTGATTGCCGGGCAGCATCTCGTCCGCCGCCTCCTCGCCGCGCATCTCGGCAGCGGCAAAACCGCTGCCTATCTCCACGCCTTTGACCGCATTTATGCTCATTATCCCAGCGGCCAGATCCGCGTCCAGCTTGCCATAGACCGGTGCGCCCCAACCCGCCGGCACGCCCGATGCATGCACCTCTATCACCGCGCCGACGGAAGATCCGGCCTTGCGGATGGCGTCCAGATAACCTTCCCAAACCAATGCCATGGCGCTGTCGGGACAATGAAAGGCATTGTGTTCCACCGCATCCCAATCCCAGTTGTCATCCGCCACGGCGTGTTCGCCGATCCCACGCAGGGCCCCGCGGATCACGATGTCCGATCCCAGCACCTTGCGGGCCACGGCGCCGGCGGCGACCCGGCAAGCGGTTTCCCGGGCCGAGGCGCGGCCCCCGCCGCGGGGATCCCGAATGCCGTATTTGTTCTGATAGGTATAATCCGCATGGCCGGGGCGGAAGGTATCGGCAATGGCGCTGTAATCCTTGGAGCGTTGATCCACGTTCTCGATCAGCAGGCTGATCGGCGTGCCCGTAGTCTGACCCTCATAGGTGCCGGACAGAATACGCACCTGATCGGTTTCCTGGCGCTGGGTCACGAAGCGCGAGGTTCCGGGCCGGCGGCGGTCCAACCAGGGCTGGATATCACCCTCGGTCAGGGCCAGCAGCGGCGGCGTTCCGTCCACGACACAGCCAATGGCTGGCCCATGGCTTTCACCCCAGGTGGTAACCCGAAACAATTGGCCAAAGGAATTGTGCGACATATTCTGATCGGCGCCCTTGGACGCCACGCTTTCTATTTGGAGGGCGGCTATCTAAATAGTCTAAACAGTCGAGATATCCGGGGCATCTACGGCCTTCATGCCAACTATGTTATAGCCGCAATCCACATGATGGGTTTCCCCCGTAACGGCGCTGCCCAGATCGCTTAGCAGATACAGGGCCGCGCCGCCAACTTCGTCAATGCTAACGTTACGGCGCATGGGCGAGTTATATTCGTTCCATTTCAGGATATAGCGGAAATCACCAATGCCGGAAGCTGCCAGCGTCTTGATCGGGCCGGCGGAAATAGCGTTGACGCGAATATTGCCGGGGCCCAGGTCGGCCGCCAGATAGCGCACACTGGCCTCCAACGCGGCCTTGGCGACGCCCATCACGTTGTAATGGGGCATCACCCGTTCGGCACCATAATAGGTCAAAGTGATGATGGAGCCGCCCTTCGCCATCAATTTTTCCGCCCGCTGGCACAGGGTCGTAAAGGAATAGCAGGAAATATCCACCGAGCGGGCAAAGTTGCCGATCGTGGTATCTACGTACCGGCCTTTTAATTCATCTTTATCGGCATAGGCGATAGCATGAACCATGAAATCCAGGCTGCCCCATTGCGCCGCGATTTGTTCGAAAACCGCATCCATGCTGGCATCGTCGGTCACATCGCAGGGCATTACAATTTCAGAGCCCACGGATGCCGCCAAGGGCCGCACCCGTCTTTCCAAGGCCTCCCCCTGAAAGGTAAAGGCCAGCTCAGCCCCTTGTTCGGCCGCTGCCTTGGCCACACCCCAGGCGATGGAGCGGTCGTTCGCCACTCCCATCACTAGACCACGTCGGCCCGCCAACAAACCTGCCCCAGACATGCTTTGCCTCGTTAAAACCGCTAAATTCTCGGCTAGTTCACCCATCCTACACCAACCCAGGCATGGGGCAAATCATTCAGTTATTCGGTGTCGGTAGCCTGGCTATCCGGCTGACCATCCACTGCCTTGAACTGCTTGCGGGCCCATTCTTCCAACAGCGCAGTCAAATCCGGATCGGGAGGATCGGGCAGGGTCAGCCGCAAATGAATATATTGATTACCGGCTTGTTCAGCCTTGGGCGGCTTGATGCCCTTGGCCTTCAGGCGCAAGGTCTGGCCGTTGTTGGCGCCTTTCGGGATCGTCATGGTGACTGGCCCATTGATGGTCGGCACTTCGACTTTCGCGCCCAGCACCGCATCCGCCAGCGCCAGGGGCAGATCCATATGAATGTCCGTCCCTTCACGGCGAAATTGCGGATGCGCGCGCACGTTGACTTCTACCAGGCCATCACCCGGCCCTGCGGGGCCCGGGTCGCCCTGGCCACGCAGGCGGATCTGCTTGCCGTCGACTATTCCGGCGGGAATGCGGATATCCAACATTTTGCCATCAGGCAAGGTAATGCGGCGGGTGGAGCCATTGGCCGCATCCAGGAAGTCTGCGGTTATCTTGTAGGCGCGGTCCGGGCCCTTTTGCGGCGCCGCCTGCCGGGCCCGACCGCCGCGCATGTTGGAGAAGAACCCGCCGAAAATATCATCCGCGCTATAGCCGCCGGGCCCAGCACCCGGTCCGCCGCGGCCGCCGGCATATTCATAGCGACGGCGTGCCTTTTCCTGGCCATCGGCGCCAATTTCGCCATTGTCATAGCGTGTGCGCATGGCCGGATCGCCCAGCATGGAATAGGCCGCAGATACTTCCTTGAAGCGATCGGCCACAACGGAGTCGTCCGGGTTCAAATCCGGATGCAGCTCCTTGGCAAGGCCGTGATAAGCCTTTTTGATTTCGGTTTCATTGGCGTCCCGGGCCACGCCCAACATACTGTAAGGATCACGCATTTTCGACCATTCCCAAAATCACATTCCGAATTCGACCCACACACACAAACTCCGCCTATCAAAGCCGACTGATTTTAATATGGCAACGATAGTGAAGGGTTAACAGGGACAAACTATGGCCCCGTAGCGTTGTCTTGTACAACGTATTGTACCAGTTGCAGTGCCAATTCCTCGCGATTGTCATCACAAGTAACCTGGGGAGCGCGGTTAACCGCCGGCTCTGGTTCGACCACAAACATGGCCGCCAGTGCATCAACCAGGGACCAACCCTCGGTGACCACCCGCCTGTTGCCAGACCCGGCCGCGACGGGCGGCGTCACCTTGGCTTCCGCCGATACCGACTTAACCTTGACGGGAGCCGCC
>CAUZBE010000302.1:0-4454 GCA_963577885.1 Alphaproteobacteria bacterium | reverse complement strand
TGATGGGGTATAGCGTCGCTAATGAGGCATCTGGAATGATCTTCGTGCAGACCTTCCCCTTGCGCCTCAAAAGGCCGAATACCGGGACTATCGCGGCGCGCGCGCTTCGGGAATGACCGCCACGGCGGAAATCTCGATCAAGAACTCCGGCTTCACCAGGGCCGCAACCTGTACCAGGGTCGAGGCCGGGTACGGTTCCGAGAAGAACTCCTTGCGCACTTCATGCACCGCCATCAGCGGTTCCATTTCCGTCACATAGACGATGACCGAGACAATATCATCCATCTCGCCCCCGACGCTGTTCAAAATAACCTTCAAATTCTGTAAAACCTGCCGTGACTGGGCCACCATGTCGCCCGGACCAATCAAATTCCAATCTTCATCGACCCCGACCTGTCCGGCCAGGTGCAGTACGCGGCCCGGTGGCTGCCAAGCGGCGTTGGAGAAAGCGCCAAACGGCACCGCCACCCCGGGCGGGTTGAAGGCATCGGCCATATGATCATCCTTTCGATTTATTAGGCAGCTTACATTATAACCTGTATCTGGACGTAGGCGCGCCTTGATGGCAAATTAGGGCCATGAACAATGGACCCATCTCAAGTTATCCCTTTGCCCGTGATATTCCGGCGGGCGACAGCCGCGAACGCCACGTCTGCGGCGACTGCGGCTGGATACACTATATCAATCCAACCATCGTGGTCGGCGCCGTCTGCACCTGGGAAGGCAAGATCCTGTTGTGCAAACGGGCCATCGAACCACGCCATGGCTATTGGACCGTTCCGGCCGGTTACATGGAAGAAGGCGAAAGCACCGCCGAAGGCGCGGCGCGGGAAACCTTGGAGGAAGCCTGCGCCAATATTGAAATTGATGCCCTGATAGGCATTTACAACATTCCACGGATCAGCCAGGTGCATATGATGTATCGGGCCCGCATGACGAGCCCCGATATGGGAGCGGGCGAAGAAAGCCTGGATGTAAAGCTGTTCGCGTGGGAGGAAATTCCCTGGGACGAAATCGCTTTTCCCAGCGGCATCTGGGCCTTGAAGCATTATCACGAGACCATGGACCTGACCGCCTTCCAGCCCTTTGACAACCCGGAAATCGACCGTCACCGGAGTAGATAGCTAGCATGGCCGAGCCCAAGCTTTACGATTTGAAGACCAATTTGCCGCTGGCCGCCGCCGAGCAGATTATTGATGCGGCGCTGGCCGCCGGGCGGGCAGAAGGTATGTTACTTCTGACTGTCGTGGTACTGGACGCGGGCGGCCATCCGATCGCCCTGAAACGGCAGGACCGCTCCGGCATCCTGCGCGTCGATATCGCCACCGGCAAGGCCTGGGGCGCCCTGGGCATGGGTATTCCCAGCCGCACCATCAACGAACGTCTGGGCCAGCGCCTGGCCTTTCAAGGCGCCCTGGTCGGCGCCTCCAATGGCCGGTTCGTCCCCGTACCGGGCGGCGTCCTGGTGCTGGCGTCCGACGGCCAGGTCATCGGCGCCGTCGGTATCAGCGGCGATACCTCCGACAAGGACGAATATTGCGCCATCCAGGGCATCAAAGCCGCCGGCCTGATCCCCGCCCCCGCGGAACCGGCCAAAGGCTGGCAGGGTTCAGGGCTTTAGACCGCTTCCGGAATTTTCCAGGCGGACGAATTACGCCCGCATCCAGCCGGGGCCCCATAGGTTGAGAGAGCGGTCGGTGTGGGGCCAGTGGCGGACGGGGTCGTTATCAGCCATGCTTTCCAGTTCGGCCGAGATTTCAACTTTGTAGCCGTCCGTATCCTCGACCATGAAGAACAAATTGTTGCCAGGTCCGTGGCGGCCGGGCCCCCACCATAGTTTGATCTCTAGCGCCGCCATATGATCGGCCCAATCGCGGATGTCGTTCCAGCACGATACCTCATAGGCGTGGTGGTCTGGGCGGGCCGCGTCGGCAAGAAACATGGCGAAGGAATGATGTTCCGGGGTGGAGCGGTAAAATACCGCCGTCAGGGTCTGCCCGCCGCCATCGTCGTCGCGCAGCACATGGTCGGACGGAACAAAGCCCAGGGTATTTCCGTAAAACGCCATCATCGCCGCCAGGTCGGCTGTGGCGACGACCACATGTTGCAGCCGGCCCGGCGGATGCCCGGCCAAGCCGCCAGTTTCCGCAGCGCCGGACTTATAGGCGTCATCGGCGAGGCCAAAGACGATTTGCCGGCCATCGGGGTCGGCCACGGCGAAGGCGCCGGCGGCGAATAGCGGCGTCGGCGTGGGCATCAGGTTGACGCCCTGGGCAGTTAAATAGGCTTGGTAGGCCGCTAACCGCGCGGCATCGGGAAAGCGAAAGGCGCTATAGGGCTGGCCAACACCCGGCCCGGCGCCCCTGGCCGCGCCGATAATCAGGCGGCGGTCCCGGCCCCGCAACAATATGGCGCCGTCGTCTAGCGGTTGTTCCACCATAGCGAAAGCATCGCGGTAAAAAGCGGATAAGTTCGCCGGCGCGGCCGAGTCCAGGCGAATATGGTCAAGTTTTGCGCCCCACAGCGGACTGTTCATGGTCATGGCGGTCACTCCCTAAATGGCAGGCTCAAACTAGCACACCTGGCGCCCCCTGCTAACCGCCGGGATTGGGGCGCAGCAGAGCAAGCACGCCGGGCGCGCCGGCCTGGGCGATGGCCTGGGCCAGCTCCCGCCAATCCCCTGACAATTCCACGGCGGGTACGGTGTTGGCCTGGCTGACCTGGCCTAATTCCTGACCATCGGGGCGGATCAGGTGCCAGACCATTTCTATCCGCCCGCCACCCGGCGCTACATGCATACTACCCAGCAGGATTAAGCCATCGTCCAGAGGTTCCGCCGACAGAGGCACGCCGGCCCTGGCCAAGGCCGCCCGCATGGCCCTGGCCAATTGACCGCTGCCCCGGCCCGGCACACCGTCAAGGGGGCCAAGCGTAACCGGGGCCAAGGCGATGCGCCGGCCCTCGCCGCGCTCCTGCCGGCGCAAACGCCCGTCAATGGCGTCGGCAGCGTTACCGGCTAGCCAGTCCAGCAGGGCCACTTTGCCTTGTTGCAGGGCGGCGGGCGCAACCACCTCATCTTGGATCACAGTCAAGGTTTCCACGTCCGCCGGCGTGCGCAGACGCCAGGTCAGGCGCAACAGGCCATCCGGTCCCAGGGCGGCGACGCCTTGCAGACGGTGACTGCCGCGATGGCCAGGATTGGTGCTGGCGGTTATCTCGCGCTGGCGCAAGGCGCGGGCCATGGCCGCCGCCAGCTTGGTGCCAACAGCCTCGCCCACCGCGCCGGTGATGGGTGACACGATCATGCCAGCCCTGGGGCCAATCTGGATGGCGCTAAAATCGCCTTTATGGTCGGGGGCAAAGGGCCTGGGCACCGGTTGGCACTGGCCAAGCAGCGCCAAGAGGCCGATGGCTACGGCGGGCAAACAGATGTAGCGGGCGCTTGTCTTCACGTTCATTGTCTGCAAGATGCCATGGAATGGTATTAGAGGCGAAGCAGATATGAGCCAACCGCATGACGGCGGTCCGGACTTTGACCAGATCAGGGCCGCGCTCGGGACCCTGGGATTGATCCCACGAGGGGCTTTCCTGCCCCAAGTGGAAGACGGCGTGCCGACCCGGCGAGGCGGTGGGACGGCGGCAACCGTGATCCTTGTCGGCAACGCCGGGCCGGACCTGTGGCAGCACTTCGCAAGGCATACGGCCGGCCCCCATCCCCTGGACGAATGGTGCCGTAGAATGCTGACGCCGCTGGCGCAAAGCCTGGGCGCCGACATTCTATTCCCGTTCGATGGGCCACCCTATCCACCGTTTCTGCGCTGGGCCCAGCGGGCCGAAGGCCTTTCGCCATCGCCTATTGGTCCCATGATCCATCCCCAATTTGGCCTCTGGCACGCCTATCGCGGCGCCTTGCTGTTCGGCCACGCCATGGCGCTGCCGCCGCCCCTATCCGTAAATCCCTGCGATGATTGCGCCGACAAACCTTGTCTGACGTCCTGTCCCGTGGCGGCCTTTAGCGATGGCGCCTACGATGTTCCGGGCTGTGTTGGCCATGTACGGCAGCCAGCGGGCCGTGATTGCAGGGAGCAAGGCTGCCGGGCCCGCCGGGCCTGTCCCATCGGCCAGGATTATCATTATAATTCCAGCCAGGCGGGTTTCCACATGGCGGCTTTTCTGGACAATAATTGATCTGTTGCCCGGTTTTAAAAAATTATCTGGGCAGCGGCCAATATGGGGCCGACGGGGACTTTCTGCACGATGATGGCGCAGCCGCCCCGGCCGCCCTCGGCCAGCTGGGCTCGGCTTAAATCCAGCAACATGGCCTGGCCGTGCCATTCGCCCAAGGCGCGGATTTCCCGGGCCACATTGTAATAGCACAACTTGTTGCCGGCATTTTCACCGCGCTCAATGGGCACATCGCGGCGCGTCTCGTAGCGCACCAACCACACGGTGGC
>CAUZBE010000301.1:0-4454 GCA_963577885.1 Alphaproteobacteria bacterium | reverse complement strand
ATGGGGATTTAGGTGATAGGACCACTCGACGGTTACAAAGTGATTGATTTGACCACCATGATTGCCGGGCCGTTTGCCACCATGTTGATGGGGGACCAGGGGGCGGATGTCATCAAGGTGGAAATTCGCGGCCGCGGCGACCATGTGCGCGCGACGGCCAACCAACAGGGTGGATTTTCCGCCAGTTTTTTGAATAATAACCGTAACAAGCGTTCCATTACCCTCGATTTGAAGCGGACCGAGGGGCGCGATTTGTTGCACCGCATGGCCGCGGCTGCCGACGTTTTAGTACAGAATTTCCGCCCCGGCGTGGTCGAGCGCCTTGGCATAGCCGAGGCGGATGTTCGCCCCCATGCCCCCAGGCTGATCTATGTCTCCATGTCGGGTTTTGGCACCGATGGGCCTTACGTGCACAAACCTGTCTATGACCCAATTATCCAGGCGGTTTCCGGCCTGGCCTCGGTTCAGGGAGGCGGCGACAATCTGCGGCCCCGCCTAGTCCGCACCGTCGTGCCCGACAAGGTGACAGCATTGACCGCTAGCCAGGCGATTACCGCCGCCCTGCTAGTCCGCGAACGCACCGGCGAGGGGCAGCATGTGACCTTGAACATGCTTGACGCCATGATGCAATTCCTCTGGGCGACGGACATGGGTGGGCAAACTTTTGTCGCAAAACCATTCCCACAACATCGGGTCTCGGCCTTCAACGATCTGATCTACGCCACGGCGGACGGCCATATGGCTGTTTCCATCATGACCGATGCCCAATGGGCCGGGCTAACCCGCGCCTTGGGACAGCCCGACTGGCTTGAAGATCCACGTTTCACCTCCCCGGCCCTGCGCGATCAATATTTCGACGAGCGGGTCGCCCTGACCCAAGAGGTTTTGGAAACCAAATCCAATGACCATTGGCTAGCGCGCCTGGACGCCCAAGGTGTCGCCTGCGCGCCGGTTCTGACCCGCACCGAATTAATTGAACATCCACAAATTCTCGCAAATCAGATGATTTTGCAGAATGACCATCCCGTTGCGGGGGCCGTGCGCCAAGCCCGCCATGCAGCGCAATTCAGCGCCACGCCGGCCTCGATCCGCGCTCCGGCGCCAGGCCTGGGCGAAAATACCGACGAAATCCTGACTGAATTCGGTCTCGGCAAAGACGAAATCGCCGAATTGCGTGCCAACGGGATCGCCGGTGAGGCGGAATGACACAATTGACGCCAAGAACGTTTAACGCAGGGCGAGACAAACAATATTTAGTATCGTCATGGAATACGACTATCCTGGATGCGAAATAAAATAGCACGCGCCGCTAGGATACCCTGCAGTTACAACCTTCAATGGGGCTGTGCCAGCAACCGAACGGGAATTCGTCCTTGTCCAACGACCCGCTCCGCCGGAAACGTGATTGCCACGGTGGTGCCAATACCGATTTCGCTCTCCACGCTAAGTTCGCCACCATGTAGCTCGGCCATGGCCAAATCACTGGCGCCTCTCGCCTGCGTCAAATGGCATGATCCACCAGCCATAAATCACCTTAATTCAAGCAGAGCCTATAATCCCATCCCTACATATTACGCCGATATTGCCCACCGACCTCGAACAAGGCATTGGTAATCTGGCCCAGGGAACAGACCCGGACAGCCTCGATCAGGACGGCGAAGACATTTTCGTCGTTCCGCGCCGCATCTTTCAGGCGCGCCAACATGGTGGGCGCCTCCTTGGCGTGGCGTTTTTGAAAGCCGGCCAGGCGTTTCAATTGTGATTTCTTTTCCCGCTCCGATGACCGGGTCAGTGCCAGGGTGGTGTTTGTCGCGGGTGGTTCGGGGTTGATGAAGGTATTGACGCCAATGATGGGGTAGCTGCCATCGTGCTTCAGAGTTTCGTAGTACAGGCTTTCATCCTGAATCTTGCCCCGTTGATAGCCCCTCTCCATGGCGCCTAGAACGCCGCCGCGGTCACTGATCCGTTCGAACTCCTGCAACACTGCCTCTTCCACCAGATCCGTCATTTCCTCGATAATGAAGGAGCCCTGGTTGGGGTTCTCATTTTTCGCCAGGCCCCATTCCTTGCCGATAATCATTTGGATCGCCATGGCGCGGCGCACGGACTCTTCCGACGGAGTAGTGATTGCCTCATCATAGGCGTTGGTATGCAGGCTGTTGGTGTTGTCATAGCTAGCTACCAGGGCCTGCAACGTGGTGCGAATATCGTTAAAGGCGAATTCCTGGGCATGCAGAGAGCGGCCGGAGGTCTGCGTATGATACTTCAACTTTTGGCTACGTTCGTCGGCGCCATAACGGTCCCGCATGGTTACGGCCCAGATGCGCCGCGCCACCCGGCCCAGTACGGTGTATTCCGGATCCATGCCGGCCGAGAGGAAGAAAGACAAATTCGGCGCGAAGTCATCAACCTTCATGCCCCGCGCCAGATAGCTTTCTACATAGGTGAAGCCATTGGCCAAGGTAAACGCTAACTGGGATATCGGGTTCGCGCCGGCCTCGGCGATGTGATAGCCCGAGATGGAAACGGAATAAAAATTCCGCACCTGGTTTTCCACGAAATAGGCCTGAATATCGCCCATTACCTTAAGACTGAACTCGGTTGAGAAAAGGCAGGTATTCTGGCCTTGATCTTCCTTCAATATATCCGCCTGCACGGTGCCACGGACGTTCTCATGCACCCTGGCGCGGATTTTGGCGGCCTCCTTGGCATTTGCAGCACCGCCTTTTTCCGCCTCGAATGCCGCCAGCTGTTGATCCATGGCGGTATTGATAAACATGGCCAGAATGGTCGGCGCCGGGCCGTTGATAGTCATGGAAACGGAGGTTGACGGCTGGCATAAATCAAAACCGTCATAGAGTACCTTCATATCATCCAAGGTGGCGATGGAGACGCCGGAATTACCTACTTTGCCGTAGATGTCGGGGCGCAGGTCCGGGTCGTTGCCGTACAGGGTGACGGAGTCAAAGGCGGTGGAAAGGCGCTTGGCGACCGCATCCTTCGAAACGAACTTGAAGCGCTTGTTGGTGCGGAAGGGGTCACCTTCGCCGGCGAACATCCGGGTAGGATCCTCCCCTTCCCGCTTGAAAGGGAAGACGCCGGCGGTATATGGAAAGTGGCCGGGCAAATTCTCCAACATCATCCAGCGCAACAATTCCCCTTCATCCTCGTAGCGGGGCAGCGCCACCTTGGGAATAGCCGTGCCGCAGATGGTGGTGAAGGTCAGACGGCTGCGGATCTCTTTACCGCGAACCGTGGTGATGAACTCGTCACCCGCATAAGACTTCTTAATTTTTGGCCACGCTTCCAGTAGCGCCATACCGCTCTCGCCAACAGTCCTGGCCCGATCCGCGGCCAGACTTTCCATGCGCTTCAACTGTGCCGTTGGCGCGCCGACCTTGGCCAATAGTTCGCGGGAAGCCAGCAGCTGTTGCCGCTCCCGCGCCACGCCAGCCAGCTGTTTTACCTTGGCGTGATAACGGCGCATACCCCGGGCGATATCGGCCAGATACTGGACCCGGTCCGAAGGCACGATAAAGTCATGGCGGGACGAATGCTTGGCCGGGTTTCGCGGCAACGCCGAAGGCCATTGTGCCCGGCCACGCGCGGCCAGGGCATCCAGGATAGCGTGATACAGCGCCGTAACCCCGTCGTCGTTAAATTTGGACGCGATGGTGCCAAACACCGGCATCTCGGCCACCGGCTGGGCGAATAGTTCGCGGTTGCGCTGATATTGTTTGCGCACATCGCGGAAAGCATCTTGGGCGCCCTTGCGGTCAAATTTATTAATCGCTACCAGATCGGCAAAATCCAGCATATCGATCTTCTCAAGCTGGCTGGCGGCGCCATACTCCGGCGTCATGGCATAGATGGTCAGGTCCACGAAGGGCACGATAGCGGCATCGCCTTGCCCGATGCCGGAGGTTTCGACCAATACCACATCGTATCCAGCCGCCTTGCACGCCGCGATGGCGCCAGGCAGACAGGCCGCCAACTCGCTGCCGGAGCCGCGCGTGGCCAGCGAACGCAAATAGACAGAGCCCTCCCCGACAAAATTATCGATGGCGTTCATGCGGATGCGATCGCCGAGCAATGCTCCGCCGGACTTCCGGCGCGAAGGGTCCACGGCAATGACGGCAATCTTCATATTCGGCTGATCCACACGCAAACGGCGTATCAACTCGTCTGTCAGAGAGGATTTTCCCGCCCCGCCGGTACCGGTGATGCCGACCACGGGCACACTGTCCTTTTTCGCAGCCAGGGCGGCAAGCTCCCGGCTGTTGGACTTGGACAAAGTGCCCGCTTCTAGCCCGGTAATCAGGCGGGCAAGGGTGCCCCGGTCGCCCGTTTTCAACTTGGCCAGGTTTTTCGGTAACTTTCGCGACAGGTCGAAATCGGCCCGCTTGACCAGGTCCTCGATCATGCCGGGCAGGCCCATGACCTGGCCGTCTTCC
>CAUZBE010000300.1:0-4508 GCA_963577885.1 Alphaproteobacteria bacterium | reverse complement strand
GCGACAGGCTGAAGAACCGCATGTTGACCTTTGCCTTGGCTCTGATGTCTGCTGGCGTGGTTGCGGTTTTATTGTTTGCTTGGCATCCTGGCGTCGTGACATCAGTTGGCCTGGGATTTGCCTTTATGTTTTTTACCGCTCTGGCTCGGCCATCGTTGATGGCGTCGTTGGCGGATGTGCCGTCCGATGTGCGGGGCACGGTGATGGGTTTGAACAGTACGGCGGCCTCCGTGGGCTGGCTTGGCGCGGCCGCTCTGGGGGGCTGGATATTGGCGACGGTTGGATTTTCCGGATTCGGGCCCTTGGCCGCCGTTTTGGCGGCAATTGGCGCGGTTTTAGCGCTTTCCGGCCCGCGGCGCAGAGCTTACACAGATCAAAATTAGGGAGGAGATGCATTTTGACCCAGACCTTTGAAATGACCGTTAATGGCGAGGCAAAGCGGGTCGCGGGCGCGCCTTCCCTGCCGTTGATCTATGCCTTGCGCAACCAACTTGGCCTGACCGGTACGCGCTATGGCTGCGGCTTGGAACAATGCGGCTGTTGCATGGTCCTGATCGACAATGAACCTAGTTATGCCTGCACCCGGGCCCTGGATTCGGTTGCCGGGCGGGTGGTGCTGACGGTTGAGGGCCTGGGTAGGGCGGCCGACCCCCATCCCCTGCAACAAGCGTTTCTGGATGAACAGGCGGGGCAATGCGGCTATTGCTTGTCCGGCATTCTGATCAGCGCTAAGGCACTGTTGGACCGGAACCCCAATCCCAGCCGGAACGAAATTGTCGAGGCCCTGGACGTCCATCTGTGCCGCTGCGGCGCCCATACCCGCATTATCAAAGCCATAGGGCGCGCGGCCGCCCTGTTGCGGGGGGAGGATCCGGCATGAGCCCACAAGACATTACCCTACCGGCCAGCTTGACCGTGAACCCGCGTCTGGACCGCTGGCTGAAATTCCAGGCGGATGAGACCGCGCGGGTAGCCACGGGCAAGGTGGAGATCGGCCAGGGCGTGGTCACCGCCCTGTCGCAAATCGCGGCCGAGGAGCTGGATCTGCCCCTTGATCGCGTCGTCATGCTGGCCGGTGATACAGATGCAGGGCCGGACGAACGCTATACCTCTTCCTCCCTGTCCATCATGGTGTCTGGTGCTTCCATACGGCTGGTCTGTGCCGAGGCACGGGGATTGCTGGTGGGGCGGGCCGCATTGCGCCTGAATTGCAGCCCCGACGACATTTCGGTGGCGGCCGGCCGCTTCGCCGTCAATGGTGTACCAAGTGACCTGTCATATTGGAGCGTGGCGCCAGAAATTGATTGGTCCCAGGCGCCTACTGGCGGCTGGGCGCCTAAATCCCCCAGCGATTACCGTATCGTTGGCCAGGACATAGCCCGCCATGACCTACCCGCGAAATTACGGGGTGGTGCCTATCTTCACGACCGGATACCGGAGGATGTTTTGCATGCTCGCGTCCTCCGCCAGCCGGGGCGAGGGGCTCTGTTACGGTTCCTGGACGAGGCCGCGGTCCGCCGCGCCGCCGGTGCCGGGATCGAAATTTTCAAACGAGCCAATTTCGTTGCCTTTATCGGGCCTGATGAGGCGGCGGTGGAAGCGGCGGCCGCTACGGCGGGAGAACATGCGCAATGGGACGGGCCACCGAATATAGACCCGGCCCAGCAGGAAGCCGCCTGGCTGAAGGGCCAGCCATCCATTGATAACCACTATGGCGCCCCCAACGATCCGTCGCCGACCGGACGGTTGGTGGAGGCGACTTTCAGCCGCCCCTATGTGGCGCACGCCTCCATGGCACCATCCTGCGCCTTGGCCCTGTATGTGGACGATCACCTCACCATCTGGTCCCATGGCCAGGGCATGCATCCCCTGCGCCGCAATATCGCCGAGGTGCTTGACCTAGCCCCGGAGGCCATCACCGCCCGGCATTTGGATGGGGCTGGTTGCTATGGCCATAACGGCGCCGATGATGCTGCCCTGGACGCGGCGATTGTGGCCGTTAACAAGCCCGGCCATTGCATACGTCTGCAATGGCGCCGGCAGGACGAGTTCGGCTTTGAACCCTTTGGGCCCGCTATGCTGGTGACCATGGGGGTGCGGGTCGATGACGCAGGCCAACCTCAGGATTGGACATCCGAGATATGGAGCCCGACCCACGTCCAACGTCCCGGCACGGGCAGTGGCTCTCTGCTGGCGGCCGAGGCGCTGCCCAATCCGCCCGCCGCCCCGGTGCCACAGGACCCGGCGGAAGAGGCGGGCGGCGGCGGTACCCGGAATGCCAGGCCCTATTACGACATTCCTAATAGCCGCATTTTGCATCATCTGGTGACAACGCCCCCGGTACGCACTTCGGCCCTGCGCACCCTGGGCGCGTTGCCAAACGTTTTTGCCATGGAGGCTATGATAGATGATCTAGCCGCCATGGCCGGCAAGGACCCATTGGATTACCGTCTCGCCCTGTTATCCGACCCGCGCGCCCGGGCCGTGCTTTCGGAGGTGGCCGCCATGGCCGGTTGGGACCGGCGCGGCAAGGGCGGGGAGGGCCACGGACTGGGCCTGGCCTTCGCGCGTTATAAGAATACGGCGGCCTATGCCGCCGTCGTCGTGGCCTTGAGTGTGGATCAGACGGTCAAGCTGGAGCATATCTGGGTGGTGGCCGATGCCGGTCTGGTGATCAATCCCGATGGCGTGCGTAACCAGTTGGAGGGCGGCGCGGTGCAGGGCGCGTCCTGGACCCTCAAGGAACAGGTCCGCATGGCGGGCCCGGGCGTCACCTCCCTGGACTGGGACAGCTACCCCATCCTGTGTTTTAGCGAAGTGCCGGAAATCGATGCCCAGGTGCTGAACCACCCCGACCTGCCTTCGTTAGGGGTGGGCGAATGCGCCGTATCGCCCACCGCGGCGGCCATCGGCAATGGCGTGGCCGATGCCCTTGGCGTCCGGATCCGCGACATGCCCCTTTCGCGGGAGCGGATCATGGCTACCCTGCTGGGTTAGGGCAAATGGGAAAAATTATGCGAAAACTGTTATGCTCGGACTTGATCCGGGCATCTACTGGCACCGGCGCGCCGGAGATCACCATGGATTGCCGGGTCAAGCCCGACAATGAAACGAAGGGCGATAATAGCATCCCTTTAGATGATATTTTTTTCTTTTAGCTCGGCCAAATCAGCCCGGTCCAGATCGAGAAATTCCTTGTAGATGGCCTCGTTATCGGCGCCGATGGAACGGGCGGTATGGCGAACCTTGCCGGGGTGATTGGTCAGCTTCGGCACGACGCTCTGTAGGCGCACTTCGCCAAAGTCATCGTCCTGGACTGGCACGATTGATTCGCGGGCGGCGAACTGGGGATCTTCGAATATTTGGGCAATGGAATAGATCGGCGCGAGGGTGCCCTTCTCCCGCTCGAACGCCTCGATCGCCTCGGCCTGGGTATGACTGGCGAACCAGTCGACGTAAATCTCGTTTATCTCAGCCCGATGGGTAAAGCGGTTTTGATTTGAGTTGAATTTCGGATCGTCCGGCAACTCTGGCCGACCGATAGCTCTGGCGTTACCCAGGAAGATCGCATGGGTGCTGCCGGAAAGGGAGACGTACTGGTCATCCGAAGTCTTGAATACATTCGCGGGCGCGGAATAGTGCGAAGCGTTGCCGGTGCGCTGGGGGATTTCGCCCAATTGATCATATTGGATGGTCTGCGAATCCAGCAGCCGAAACGTGGCCTCGGTCAGTGATAGATCGATTTCCTCGCCACCCGTTATAGTGCCGCGGGCGCGCCCCAACAGCGCCATCAACACCGCATTGCAGGCGGTCAAGCCGCCTATGGAATCGCCAATGGGATAGCCGTTGTGCATGGGTGAACGGTCCGGCTCACCAGTGATGTAGGCCAGGCCGGACATGGCCTCGAAAATTCGCGCAAAACCTGGCTTGGCGGCATACGGCCCGGTTTGTCCAAATGCGGTGGCGCGCAGGATGATCAGGTTTGGGTTGGCCTGCCACAAGGTCTCCTTGTCCAGGCCCCAGCGGGCCAGGGTACCGGTGCGGAAGTTTTCCAACAGCACGTCGAACTTCGGCAGCATCTTCAGCAATAGCGCCGCGCCCTCGGGCTTGCGCAAATCCAGGGTTATAAATCTCTTATTGCGGTTGGCGGCCTTCCACCAAATGGACTTGCCATCCTTGAAGGGTGGAAAGTTGCGCAAGCCATCGCCCGCGCCGGGTAGTTCGGCCTTCACCACGTCGGCGCCAAAATCCGCCATTAGGGTGCCCGCCAGGGGGGCCGCAAGAATAGTCGCGATATCCAGAATCCGGATACCTTGTAATGGCCCGCTCATGTACAAATGCCTCTATGGGTTGCGCTGGCGAAAGAATAATACGGCACGCCTCGGCCCAGGCAAACGATTAACGCGCCGATGTTCGGTTGGGCGAACTATTTGGCGATGATTTTCGTAAAGATCATCAGCCCAATGACAACGCCGGTGACCCAGCGAAACGTGGTACGGAAATTTGGT
>CAUZBE010000299.1:0-4527 GCA_963577885.1 Alphaproteobacteria bacterium | reverse complement strand
AACGAACTCATTGAGGACCGGGAGCTTGCCCACAAAAACGAACAGGCGAGCGCCGCAATTGCCGCGACCATGGGCAAGGCAAAGCTGCATGGCTTGCTTAAAGACAAGATAGAGCACAGCGGGGACGTTGAGCTGTCCTCGTCCGCCGAATGGGCCACGCTAGAGGCGGCTATCATGACGGCCCTCACGCCCTATCCCCAAGCCCACCGCGCCGTGCTGGACGCCTTGGAGGCACCAGCCGATGGGCGGCCTTAGCCTTGAACTCCGCTGCGCCCTGGACCCGGCAACTTTCGCCCGCGTTAAGTTGGCTTTTGAGCCCGACCCCTGGCAAGCGGACCTGCTGACATCGACGAGTAAGCGTTCGTTATTGAATTGCTGCCGGCAGTCCGGAAAAAGCACGTCGGCGGCTATTCTGGCGCTGCACACGGCGCATTACCGGCCCGGCGCATTGGTGCTGCTGGGTTCGCCGTCGCTCCGGCAGTCTCGGGAACTGTTCGCCAAGGTAACGGACTTTCGCAAGCGCCTGGACCCCGACTTGAAGCTGGAAGAGGACAACAAGACTTCTTTCGAGCTCAAGAATGGCTTGCGCGTGGTGTGCCTGCCCGGCACGGCGGAAACTATTCGCGGTTTTAGCGCCCCGGACTTGATTATCGAAGATGAGGCCGCCTTTGTAGACGACGCCTTCAACCGGGCGGTGCGGCCGATGCTGGCGGTATCCAATGGCCGCCTAATCCTAATGAGTACCCCGAACGGCCAGCGCGGGCATTTCCACGAAGCCTGGTCTAAAGGTGGAGACGAGTGGGAGCGCGTCGAAGTGCCGGCGAGAGACTGTCCGCGCATCACATCGGAATTTCTCGAAAAGGAGCGCCGGGCGCTTGGCGAATGGCACTACCGTCAGGAATATGACTGCGCGTTCGTTGATTCGGTTCACCAGCTATTCCGGTCGGCGGATATTGAGCGGGCAATTACCGACGACGTGAAACCGCTGTTCCTGCCCACGGGCGAATTGAAACCGCTGTTTGGAGACGAGGCCGCATGAACAGAAATATCGCCATGCATTACATTGTCGGCGTCTCCATCGGTTCGATGATGGAACCAACTTCCATCGCCATCATCGAACAAGAAACCCGCGTCCGTAACGGATGGGATGCCTACAATCACGCGCTCCGGCTACGCCACCTTGAGCGGGTTCCCTTGGATATGCGTTACCCGGATTTGGTGGATCATGTGGGAGAGCTTATCGACAAATTGCAAGAGCACGAGCAAGCCCTTGAAACGGCCCTCCTGGTTGACGTTACGGGGACAAGCAAAAGCGTCGGCGACCTTATGGTGCAGTCCGGGCTCAAGCCTATCCGGGTGACAATCGCCGGCGGCACCGGAGAGGATGAAACGAAATTCAACGAGTGGCGGCTCGCCAAGACGGAACTGGTTGGCGGTTTACAGGTTGCGTTCCAGTCCGACCGCCTTGAAATGGCAGCCGGCGTTGACCTCATTCCTGTCCTCGTTGAAGAGCTTCATAATTTCAAGATGCGGCCCCCGATTATCAACGCCAACGATCCGGAAAGTTGGCGCGAAGGGCAGTTCGACGACCTCGTTTTTGCCGTTGGCTTGGCTAATTGGAGGGCCACCAAACATATTCCACGCCCGCAACGGGTCAACGATGAATGGAATCGCAAGATTGGCGAAATAAACCATGCCTGGGTTGTCTGATGTTCGCCATCGGCGCCGACCTTGGCCAGTCAGTTGATTACACGGCCATCGGCATCATCGAGAAAACCGGCACGCTGGACCTGCGGCATATCGAACGGGTCCCGCTGGGCAAGTCCTACACTAGCGTTGTTGACCACTTGGCGGCCCTCAAGGCGTCCCTGCCCGGCAGCCGCCTGGTAATTGACAACACGGGCGTAGGTCGTCCCGTGCGGGACATGCTCACGGAGCGGGGCGTTGACGTGGTGCCGGTTTCCATTACTAGCGGCAGGAAAACCCGGTATGTTGACGGCTCCTGGCGGGTTCCTAAGCAGGTATTTGCTCGTGGCCTTGTGGCGGCACTTGAAAACGGCGGGCTGCGAATTGCGAAGGCCTTGCTCTATACGGACGCCTTAAAAGCAGAACTTGCGGATTTCCAAGCGACCTTCACCGACAAGGGGACGGGTGTCTTCGGCGGGAAGCGCAAACACGACGACCTTGTGATTGCCATTGCGCTTGCCGTGTGGGGTGTCAGCGCCAGTACAGGCGCCTAACCCTTCCGCATCCGCACACCAGCCGCCGCCGCAGTTCTCCGGAATGAACTCAACGCCAGCGGTTTCGAGGGTGCGTTGTATGGCGGTAAGGTTGTTGGGGCACGGCGTATTACGCTCCGCCTCGAAATTGGAAACTGTGCTGAAGCTACCGTAATGGATGAAGCAGACATCTGGCGCTCCGCCAAGGCGCTGATCGACAGCTACGGCGATGACGCCACCATTCACGCGGCCATGCGCGCCGATAAATTATTGGCGCAAGGCGATATGGATGGGGCCGCAGTGTGGCGACAAGTCATCACCGCCATCAAGGAATTGCAGAACATGAAGCCAAACGGTGCTGTGCACTAAAGCGGCCATTCGGTCCGAATCGCGTCGCTACCGTCCCATTCGCGCGCAGCGGCGGCGATGCGTTTGAACATCGCTCCTTTGGGTCCGTTTGTCTCCGACAACTCCACAACCGTGCCCGGGTGCGCCTCGGTTTCAAAATAGGCGAAACGGCCTGGCTCGCCAACATTCCCCGACTGTCCGAGAGTCCAGCCGAGCGTCTTGGCAACGTCGAGCGCCGCATCGAAACGGTCGGTCCAATAGGCGATATGCTGTAACCCCTCATGGCCGGCATCGAGAAAGTTCCGATACATCGATGGTGCGTCGTTGCGCTGCTGGATCAGCTCGATTTGCAACGTGCCCGCATTGGCCAAGGCGATCGAAATCGCACAGTCCGATGGTGCGCCGCGAAATTGAAAGTTTTCGATTGGCGCTCGCTCAGCGTAGAACCAGGGGCCGACGCCCAGTACGCTGGACCAATGGCGCATCGCAGCTTCGATATCCCGCACTACATAGCCGTTTTGCGTGACGTTGCCAAAATGCCGACTCATGGCTGCAATCCTTCAATCATTGTTGGGCGCGGCGTCTCCATCATAAGCGATGGGGCCGGACGACGGTCTAGATTACAGTCAGCAAAAGCGGAAGGAAACAGAGGGCGACGTTTTCGTCGCTCGTGACCCGCTGCAGAACAAGGCGAGAATCCGTCTCGGTCGACGTTGTTCTTTTTCGGGATAGATGATTGAATCTCGATCGAATTGATTTCTGAAAATGAGGGAGCGTGCGATGTTGGGCCGGAACAATAATCTGCAACGCTTTATCGATGCGACGGAGGCGGGCATTCGTGCGCGGGCAGCGCAGTTTCCGGATGCGATGCCGATGGCAGACAGAATTTTTACGGCACTGAAGGACACAGGCGACGTAAAGGCTAAGAGTAGCCCGGTACGCCTGGCGGTTTGCAGTCATCTCGAAGTTGCATTCAGCCAGGCACACGACGGCCCCGATCCCGTTCCCGAACTGGCCGATGCGTTTGCAGCGATCGAGCCGGGGGTCGCTTGGAGCCGCAGGCCAGGATCAGCAAAGATTACTGGAGACTTTTACAACAGTCACGCCAACGCAGTTATTGTTGGCGAAGGTGGCTTGGAGGCTCGGCAAGACGTGCGGATCGGCGTGAGCCTGGTTGCGCCGGACGTTCCCTACCCCAGACACCGCCATCCACCCGAGGAGCTTTATGTCGTCCTGTCGCCTGGAAAATGGATGCAAGATGACAATGCATCGGCGTTCAAACGGTCTGGCGACTTGGTCCACAATGTTCCCAATGTGTGGCATGCGATGCAAGCGACGAAAGTGCCGCTACTTGCGATTTGGTGTCTGTGGATACGAGAATGAGCCGCCACTGGAGAAGAGCTTGGGATGTTGCAGATTAGCAATTGTACAACGCGGCCTGAGTTCCGGGGGCGGCAAGGAGGTAACTTGCGACGCGTATCGCTTAGGACGCCAATCGGCGTGGTCGTAGTTAGCTGATCGCAACCGCGGACATATGGGACAGCGCCATGAACCAACTCATATGGATCGCCACACTGCTCGTTGTGCTGGCCGCGCCGGTCGGGGCGGCCCACCTACCGCAAACTGAGCCGGATCCATCATTGTCGCCTCAGGACGTAGTTAGCATTCAGATCGAGGCGCTGCGAATTAACGATCTTCCCTATAAAGACAGGGGAATTGAGGTGACGTTTAATTTCGCCTCTCCGACGAACAAGCGGATGACTGGCCCGATTGAGCGCTTCAAGGTGATGGTGCACAGCCCAATTTACGAACCGATGATTAATCATCGCGACGTCAATTACGAAAACCTCAGGGTTGAGGGTGAATTTGCCAGGTTAGATGTCATCCTAAAATCAATAAAAGGTGAGTATCTGGGTTATCGTTTCATTCTGTCGCGTCAGCACGGCAACCAGTATGAGGG
>CAUZBE010000298.1:0-4554 GCA_963577885.1 Alphaproteobacteria bacterium | reverse complement strand
CATGGGCCAAAACAAGCGTCAGGGCAGCCCCTTTCGGGCCGTCAAACAGGATCGGGATCATGTCCGAGAGCATAATACAAAATGAAGGTACGATCCGGCTTTTCATTTTCCTGGGCGTTCTGGCGGCGATGGCGCTGTGGGAAGTAGCCGCCCCGCGCCGGCCCTTGAGCCAAAGATAAGTGGCGCCGTTGGGGCGGCAATCTGGGCGTCGCGATTTTGAATACCGTGGTGGTGCGGTTGTTGTTCCCCATTCTGGCCGTGGGTACCGCCGTCTGGGCTGAACAAAAGGGCTGGGGCCTGTTTAACCTGGTGGCACTGCCTGGTTAGTTGGAAGTGGCCGCCGCTGCCGCCCTATTGGATTTGCTGATCTATTGGCAGCATCGCCTGTTCCACCTGATCCCGTTGTTTTGGCGGATGCCCCGGATGCACCATGCGGATTTGGATTTCGACGTCATCACGGCGCTGCGTTTTCACTCCTTAGAGATTGTTCTGTCCATGGGAATTAAGCTGGTGGCGGTGTTGATATTCGAGGTGTTGTTGAGCAGCACTGCCATGTTCAATCATGGCAATATGCGTTTGTCCTTGGGCTTGGACCGCTGGCTGCGCCTGCTGGTGGTGACCCCTGATATGCACTGGGTGCATCATTTCATCGAGGGGCAGGAATATAACAGCAATTTCGGCATCAACCTGCCTTGGTGGGATCGCCTGTTTGGCCCCTACCGGGAGCAGCCGGCGGCGGGCCATATTCATATGCGGATCGGACTGCGCGCCTACAGCAGTCAAATTTCCGCCGACCTGATCTGGATGCTCGTGCTATCCTTCAAATCGTTGCGGAAAGGGTCTGATGCCGCGCCACGGGGACATGAAAATGACGAAGACTGAAGTTGATAGCCTGCCCGTATCGGTCATTACCGGCTTTCTGGGCAGCGGCAAGACGACCCTGTTGAACCGTTTGATACAGCATCCCGGCATGGACAGGACGGCGGTCGTGATCAATGAATTCGGCGAGATAGGCATCGACAATATGCTGGTGGAAAGCGTCGAAGACGATGTGGTGTTGATGTCCAGCGGCTGTTTGTGCTGCACCATCCGGGGTGAACTGGTTGATACCCTGAAAAGTCTCTTTACCCGCCGCGCGAAGCAGGAAATACCCGATTTCGACCGCCTGGTCATCGAAACTACCGGTCTGGCTGACCCCGCGCCCATCCTGCACACTCTGATGGCTGATCCGTTCCTGATGGTCCGGTACCGCCTGGACGGTGTTATTGCCACGGTGGACGCGGTGCTGGCCCTGGACACCATGGAAAAGCATATGGAGGCCGTGAAGCAGGCCGCCGTGGCGGACCGTATCGTGATCTCTAAAACCGACCTGGCGGATGCCGACGCCATTACTACCCTAGAGGGGCGCCTGCGCGGCCTAAACCCGGCGGCCGATATCCACCGGGTGGTGAGCGGCGATATTGATCCCGCGCAATTGTTCAACGCTGGCCTGTATGATCCGGAAAGCAAGACCCTGGACGTGCAACGCTGGTTACGGGCGGAAGCCTATGAAAAAGATGTGGCGCATGATCACGCCCATGACGTCAACCGCCACGACGCCCAAATCCAGGCCTACTGTGTCTACCTGGAAGAGCGCCTGCCCTGGGATCAGATTGCCAGCTGGCTGGAGCTGCTGACCACCTATCGTGGCGACGATATCCTGCGTATCAAGGGCATGCTGAACGTCGCCGAAAGCGAAATGCCCATCGTTGTCCACGGGGTTCAGCACATGTTCCACCCGCCCGTACAACTGGACGCCTGGCCCGACGACGACCATCGCTCCCGCATCGTCCTTATCACTCGCGGCCTGGGCCGTGACGTGGTGGAAAACATGCTGACGGCCCTGACCCAGAAAAAGCCTTCGCTAGATCAGGCTGGCTGAGCTCCGCACGCGGCCATCCGTTCCGCTATAAAATGGTTATTGCCTGTTCGGCCGGCTAGGCTCACGATTGCGGTCAAATCGAGAACTTGTCCAGGAGTTTCGAAACCATGATTTTTCGTCAGTTATTCGATCCGCAATCGTGCACCTACACATATCTTCTGGCGGATACCGAGGCGGGCGCGGCGGTGTTGATCGACCCGGTCTATGAACAGGTCCGGCGCGACGGCGCGCTGTTGAACGAGCTTGGCCTCAAGCTTTTGTATTCCCTGGAAACCCACGTCCATGCGGATCATGTCACGGGGGGGTGGTTGCTGCGAAGAAACGCCGGTAGCAAGATCGCGTTGTCGGCGGACGGTGGCGCCGATGGGGTCGACCGGTCGCTCGCCCATGGCGACAGGATAGAATTCGGCAGCCGCTACCTGACCGTCAGGGCAACGCCGGGCCATACCGCCAGCTGCATCACATATATTCTGGATACGGAAGAAATGGCGTTTACCGGCGATTGCCTGTTAATCCGGGGTTGTGGCCGGACCGATTTTCAGGGCGGCGATGCGGGACGGATGTATCGCTCTATTCATACCCAGATTTTCACCCTGCCGGACGACTGCCTGCTGTATCCCGGCCATGACTACCGTGGCCTGACGGTAACCAGCGTGGCGGAGGAAAAAACCTTTAACCCGCGCCTCGGTGGGCAGCTTAGCCAGAGCGATTTCGTCGGCTACATGGATAATCTGGGCCTGGACCATCCGAAAAAGATAGATGTCGCGGTGCCGGCAAACCTGAGATGCGGCCAGCCTGATGATGAAGATGTCCCTGACGATGAACCGGCCTGGGCTAATCTGACATGCACTTTCGCCGGTATCTGGGAGGTGCAGCCGCAGTGGCTGGAAGAACACATGGGCGTGGCGCAGATCCTAGACGTTCGTGAAACGGGCGAATTTGACGGCCCATTGGGCCGGATCAAGGGCGCTAAACTGATTCCGTTGGGCGACCTTGCCGAACGCGCCGAGGAACTGAACAAGGAACGGCCGATCATCACGGTTTGCCGCGCCGGCGGCCGGTCAGCCCAGGCCACGGTAATCCTGCGCCGCGCCGGCTTCGACGAGATAGCCAACCTGGCTGGCGGCATGTTGCTTTGGCGCGCACAGCACTACCCCGTCGAAGGCGGCCGCGACTAGTGAAAATTGCAATTCATTTGGGCCGCCACCGCGACTTAAATTACTAGTTCAACCGCTCTCATCGCGCTCGATCGTGCCGGTGAATTCATAGTCGACGCCGAGAACAGTTTTGATCAAGTTACTGCTGGCACCATCGGGGTCCAGTTTTCGCTGCAACCGCGTGACGGTTCTATCGATACTGCGGCTGTCGTATTGAAAATCATGGCCCTGGATCTCCTGATGTAGGGCTTCGCGGGTGACAGGTCTCCCCACGTTATCGAGCAGGATTTGCGACAGCCGCGATCCCCCTCTCGTCAACGTCATGGCCAAATCAGCCACTGAAGAATCCGTGTCGGCGATCACTTCCATCACCTCGGCAATAGAGGAGATTAATGGGATAGCAACATTCGTGGCGAACACGGTCGCGGAGCAAAGTGCGGTGACGGACGAGATTGCCCGCAGTGTCGAACAGGCCGCGTCCGGCACTCAGGAAGTCACGAAAAACATCACCGATGTCAGCACAGCGGCCGGCGAGACCGGCGCCGCAGCGGGACAGGTGGCGAGCGCGTCCGAGCAACTAAAGACGCAGGCTGACCGCCTGCGCCAACAGGTCAAAACCTTCCTAAGCGATGTGCAAGCCGCCTAGAAAAAATCCAAGCACTTAGATTCGCGAAGAGATCATAAGTGATTGGAATAATTTATCTAATCGACCAGAAACTAACCGGGGACGGTGACCAGGAGGCCGCCGTCCCTTTTTGTGCTTTCTGCTAAAAGCGCAAAGCAGCTTCATTTATCCGCGATCGCGCCAGCGCCGGAGAAGCCATCAAGGCCTTCGCGTAGGATGGCGTTAAAGGTCTCTGGGACTTCGACATTGGAAAATTGGCGCTGCCCCGCAATTACCATAAGCTGCGAGCCTTTGATCCGCTTGTGGATTTCTTCTGAGCGTTCGATCGGCGTAACCGGGTCGGCGCCGGCAGCCATAATCCGCGTCGGCGTCTTGATCCGGTGCAATAAATCGCGATAGGCAAGATCCGACACCGCCGATGTGCCGCCGAGATATCCCGCTACTGGTGTGCGCAAGAAAACGTCGCGGGTGGCGTGGTAATCAGGGCCTGCCGCATCGACATAAGCATCGGTGAACCACAACGCCTTGGTCATTTCCCAGACCGGATCCATGCCGCCTTGCCGCGCCGCCGTCTGCCGCTGGGCGACCGAATTGCGGTACCAGGGCGTGGATTGCGAGGTGGTATTGCACAATGTCAGGGACGCCAAACTGTCGCCATGGTGGATGCCCAGGCCTTGGCCAATCATCCCGCCGGTCGAGATGCTGACCCAATGCACTTTCGCCAATCCCAGGGCATCCATCGTACCGACCGCATCTGCGACATATTATTCAAAAGTGTAGGGTCCCAGCGGCGCATCGGTATCGCCGTGCCCGCGCCAGTCATACCTAAGCAGGCGGTAGCGGTTCATGAG
>CAUZBE010000297.1:0-4566 GCA_963577885.1 Alphaproteobacteria bacterium | reverse complement strand
CGCCAATGCCAAGTCGCAGACGGAACTGGGCATGTCAGGCTTTGAGGTCATGCGTCTGCTTAAGCTCGGCGTGTATGATGCCGTGCATGGCGTTACGACCTATGTGGCCCAGGACAGCCCTGCGATTGAAGGCGCTGATCTGGCCGGCGTGATCCAGGATCTCCCCACCTACCGCAAGGCCAACGAAGCCTATCGCGGTATTTTGGCCCGGGAGTTTGAAGAAAAGTACAACGCCAAGCTTCTTATGATTTATGCTTGGCCCAGCCAACAGCTGTTTTGCAATCTTGGCGACAAGAGCATCAAGACCTATGGCCTGGACAAGTTGAAAGGCAAAAAGATCCGCACCTATAGCACCACGTTGGGTGATTTCATCGAAGGCGTTGGCGGTAGTGCCGTAACGATTGCCTTCGCAGAAGTTGTGCCGGCGCTGCAAAAAGGCGTTGCTGACTGTGGCCTGACCGGAACGTTGCCAGCCTATAATGCAAAATGGTATCAAGTGGTAACCCACAATATACGCATTCGCCTGGGCTATGCTTCATCCTTCCTGGCCATGAACCTGAAACTCTGGAACAGTCTGGATGCCGAGACGAAGGCGCTGTTTAAGAAAGAGTTGGCGGTCCTAGAAGAAGAGATGTGGGTGGCCACCGCGATAAATGACGAACGCGGCATGAATTGCAATGCCGCCGGTCCCTGTGACAAGGAAGTGGGCGGAATGATTCCGATTGAGCCCACCGCGGCGGACAAGGCTATCTTGAAGGACGTTGTGGAAAACTTCGTTCTGAAGCGTTGGGCCAAGCGTTGCGGTACGCAGAAGTGCATCGACGAATGGAACGCGACCATCGGGAAAATTTCCGGCATGAAGGCTTCCATGTAGTTTTCGATACTGGATGAACGGGTTGGCGCCGCGTTTTGAACAGCGCGGCGCCAATTTCTTAATCCTCGGGTCATTGTGGTGTGGACCCCTGTCGCGTTGGCCGTCACGGTACCTGGGTCAAGGATGTTAGATTATGCTTGCGAATATCCACCATCGCCTGGAACAGATCTCCCGTGTAGCTGTCTGGATGGGCGGCGCGACGCTCATGGCCGCTGCCTTGATGGTTACCATAGACGTTTTGTCTCGCAAATTCCTCGGCATAACCATGAGTGGTTCGGACGAATATTCGGGCTATGTATTTTCAGCCACGACGACCTGGGCTTACTCATATTGTCTTTTGCATCGTTCCAACGTGCGGATCGATGCGCTTTATAGCCTTTTGCCACGACCAATTTCGGCCTGCCTCGACGTCGTGGGCGCAATTTTATTGTTCTACTATATGTCGGTCATGACCTACTACGCTGGAATATCATTTGTTAGTTCCTATCAAGCCAATTCCGTGTCCATCACCACCCTTGCCACGCCGCAGTGGATCCCACAAATGTTCTGGTTTGGGGGATTGCTACTGTTTTTGGTTACCCTGATTTTTGTAACGCTTTACGCCGTAGTGGCCCTGTTGCAGCGCAATTGGGAACTGGTTGCAAAGATTGCTGGTGTTCCGAGTATCGCCGACGTGATCGTAGAAGAGACCCAAGGTCAAGACGTCGTCTTGGCGGCCGGCGAAAATTTGGATAGGACATAATAAGAAAATGGTCATTGGGATCCTAGTTGGACTACTCGTACTCGTATTGTCGGCGGTACCCGTTGCCGCGGTACTAGGAATACTCAGCTTCCTTTTAGACGAAATCGCCATGGACGGCAGGTTGACGGCCGCCCTGGCGGAAATTTATTGGGATAAGAGCAAGGAATTTATTCTTGTCGCGGTACCCATGTTCATCCTGCTGGGTGAGATCATGCTGCGCGCCGGCATCGCGCGGCGCATGTATGGCGCGGTCATTCAATGGCTTTCATGGCTGCCCGGCGGTTTGATGCACGCCAATATTGGCTCCTGCACCATATTCGCCGCTTCGTCAGGTTCCAGCGTGGCGACGGCGGCAACGGTGGGGACTGTTGCCTATCCGGAAATCGAAAAAAGAAATTATAACGAGCGCCTGTTCCTCGGTTCCCTGGCGGCGGGCGGTACTCTTGGTATCCTGGTGCCGCCATCCATTAATTTGATCATCTATGGCTTGTTGACCGATACCTCGGTACCCGAGCTTTATCTCGCGGGCATATTCCCGGGCTTGATGCTTGCGGGGTTGTTCATGGTGGCAATTATCGGCGCCTGTATTTACCGGCCATCCTGGGGTGGCGTCAAGATCGAGACCAATTGGGCCGACCGCATCAGAACTCTGCCGGACCTATTGCCGCCAATCGTCTTATTTGTCGCCGTTGTCGGCTCCATTTATGCTGGCGTAGCCACACCGACGGAAGCCGCATCCATTGGCGTCATGGTGGCGTTGGTTATTGCTGCCTCTTTCAAAAGCCTGAATTTGAAGATGCTGCGGGATTGCTTTGAAGGCACTATGCGCACCACGGCCATGATCATGTTGATCGTTTTTGCGGCTATCTTCCTGAATTTTGTCCTCGGCTTCATGGGGATAACCCAGGCGATGCTGGCCTTTATCGCTGACATGGGTCTGACGCCGGTACAGACGATCTATTTGATAGTCGTCTTCTATTTGCTGCTGGGCATGTTCATGGAAACCCTGTCCATGATGCTGACTACAATCCCCATCGTATTTCCCATCGTGATGAAATTAGGCGTTCCTGAATTTAGCGATGTCTGGTTCGGCATTCTCATCACCCTGCTCATGGAGGCGGCTCTGATCACACCACCCATTGGGGTCAACTTGTATGTGGTTCAAGGAATTCGGACTCGTGGTGGTAAATTCAACGACGTAGCCATTGGCGCCATACCGTTCATTTTTTCCATGCTGGCCATGATCGTGCTATTGATCTCGTTGCCGAATTTGGCAACTTGGCTGCCGAATGTGGTCTATCACTAGACATTGGTGGATACCTTTCGTTGCGACATGGATAGATGGATCGAACGATGTCTTGGGTCATCGGAGTTGATGTAGGCGGTACTTTCACCGACTTTCACGTTTATGACGATGAGAGCGGCGCGCTGCGGATCCACAAAACCCCGTCGACCCCGGATAATCCGGCCACTGCCGTACTGCGCGGGTTAAACGAACTGGCGCACGTTGGCGATATAGATTTCGCCGCCGTCAGCCGACTTTCTCATGGCACCACCGTCGCCACCAATTCATTGCTGCAACGGCGCGGCGGCAAGGTTGCCTTGCTGGTAACCGAAGGGTTTCGCGATCTGTTGGAAATCGGCCGCCAAATCCGCCCCCATATGTTCAGCTTTCAGCAAGACCATCCCACGCCCCTGGTGCCGCGGGAGCGCCGTTTTGAAGCGGCTGAACGAATTCTCTATGACGGGTCGGTCCACCGCCCGTTGGAACAGGGGGCGGTGGACAGGGCGGTGGCCGCCGTGGCGCAAAGTGGCGCCGATTGCCTGGCCATCTGCCTCCTCTTTGCCTTTATCAATCCTGATCACGAGAGGCAATTGCGCGATGGCCTGCACGCGGCCTTGCCGGATTTGCACATTTCTATTTCATCCGAGGTGCAGCCGGAATTCCGAGAATACGAACGGCTGTCCACTACCGTTCTGAACGCCTACCTGCAGCCAGTCATGGGCAGCTACCTGGCCGAATTCGAAGAACAGGTCAGCCGGCTGATGCCGAATGCCTCTCTGGGCATCAATCAATCCGCCGGTGGCCTGATGCCGCCGGCCCGGGCGCGGCAATTGCCCATACGCACCGCCCTGTCCGGGCCCGCCGCTGGGGTGGTCGGCGCCATCGATGCGGCGCGCTCTGCCTACGAACCGAACGTCATTACCTTGGATATGGGCGGCACCTCCGCCGACGTCTGTTTGATCCGTAACCTGGCCGCCGACGTCGCCTATGACCGCTGGGTTGAAGGCTACCCGGTGCGCCTGGCCAGTGTTGATGTCAATGCGGTGGGGGCGGGGGGTGGCTCCATCGCCTGGTTTGAACGCGATGGCCTGATGAAGGTGGGGCCGCAAAGCGCCGGCGCCGTGCCCGGCCCCGCCTGTTATGGCCAGGGCGGCACGGAGCCAACGGTCTCGGACGCTAATTTGGTGCTGGGGCGGCTATCGCCACGGGGCCTGTTGGGCGGCGGCATGGCCTTGCGCGAGGATGCTGCCCGCGTCTCTCTCGCGGCATCGGCCGCGCGCCTGGACATGAGTATCGAACGCACGGCGCATGGCATATTGGGCATCGTCGTCGCCAATATGGTACGCGCTATTCGCACCATTTCGGTTGAACGCGGACACGACCCCCGAGATTTCGTCTTGTTGCCCTTTGGCGGCGCCGGCCCGTTGCATGCGGCGGACGTGGCGCGTGCCTTGGGCATCTCCCGCATGCTGGTGCCGCCCGCACCGGGCATACTGTGCGCTCGTGGCCTGGTGGTGTCCGACCTGCGGGAAAGCTTTGTGATCAGCCGCGTTACCGCGTTATCCCAAGCCGCAATGGCGGAGATCGAAGGCAACCTGAACCAATTGGCGCAACAGGCCAAAGCCTGGTTCGATCAGGTGAAAATTGCGGCAGACGCGCGGGAGG
>CAUZBE010000296.1:0-4577 GCA_963577885.1 Alphaproteobacteria bacterium | reverse complement strand
CAGACGCATCTGCCGGTACACCGGGTCCAGAAAGGCCTCCATCCCTTCCCGCGCATAGCCGTCTTCATAGGCCGCATGGGCGAACATCTTGACCGTGCCGATATTGGTATAGCTATCCACGACCCTGCCAGTGACGACGGAGCGCGCCTCGGCCTGGGCCATGGAAATATCCCGCAAACGAGGCACAAAATAGCGCATGGCGACGACATAACCGATGAACCAGATGATCATTGGCGCCGTTAGGCGCATATCGCTGCTAGCAAACAGGACCACGGCGGCGGTGAAATAGACCGCTACGTAGAGTAAAACCTCGGTCATTTTCATGACGATATCGCGCACGGCCAGGGCCGTTTGCATCATCTTGGCCGCGACCCGGCCGGCGAAATCGTTCTGGTAAAATTCCATGCTCTGGCGCAGCAGATAGCGGTGCGCCTGCCAGCGGGTGCGCATGGCGAAGTTACCCAGAAGTCCCTGGTTATGGATCGCTTCCGAGATGAATTTCAGGATCGGCAGGACCACCAGAACCACGGCGCCCATGCTCAACAACTGGCCGCCATGTTCGGCCCAAAAAAACACCTTTTCCGCCTCCGCCAGCCAATCCACCAGGCGCCCCAAAAAGGCGAACAAGGTTACTTCCAATATGGCGATTACGGTGGAAAACACCGCCGAGGCCACGAGTAATGGCCAAAACGGCCAGGCGTAATGTACAATGAACGGGATTAGCGACGCCGGCGGCATCCCCGGCTGCGTGGCGGGCAAAGGGTCGGTCAGGTGCTCCAACCAACGAAAAAACCTAGCGATCACCGTTAATCCTCCAAACGCCGGTTGACCGAACCCTTGACTCCCACCACCACCCCGGCGTTGAAGTGCGCATCGGACTGGCGAACGACCGTGTGGATATTTTACATGTTCCAGGGCTCTTCGATGAGGGTTTAGTGATCCCATTGGCTGTGCGGTTGCGGCAGATTGAAAAAATTGCCGCCGTAGACGTGGATGGTGCTGGTCAGTTTGCGGATCGTATTGGCCACGGAATGGAGAATTTCCGGTCCCATGGTGGCCACCTATCCCGGCCCCAGAGATTCGGCGCCAGCAGCTTCCAATGCGGCGGCCAGCGTTTTTTGCTTATTCGGCGCCAAAAGATATTGTCTTCGCGCCCGCCAAAGATGCCAATGACGGCGAATATATGATGGTTGTGGGACAGCAGGGTCATATAGGTCGCTACGGTGAAATTTATCACGGTCAGATTATCAGCATGATACGGGGGATAAACACCAGCTTGGTTAGGTTCGCCCAATCCGGCAATAACATCGGACGGATCGGCGACCGCCTGCCGCACTAATCCTCGAATGGCCTTCTGCCCGTCAGCTACGGCGGCCTTGCAATCCTCGACAAAACGATCCTTCTGAAACATTAGGTAACTCACTCCAAAAACCAAACAACATGAACGAAACGAGTTGAATTGAGTTGCAATTTTACCCGCCCGGCGGCGGCTGAGCCATCGTTCACTATTCACACACCGTAATTCTCACCGGCGTTTCGATCGGCCACGTCTTTTGCAACAGGCGAAAGATCCCGACGGATATGATCACAATAAGCATCATTGCCGCCGCCATCACGATGGGCGCTGCGGCATTGCCGCTGACATCTCGGGTCCAGCCTGCTAACATTGGCGTGATCGTCATGTCAACATAGTACCAGGTAAAAAATCCCCAAGCCCGCCCCCCGGTTACCGGTGCTGACCGCTTCGGCCGAAAGGGCCATCAAGGCGCCGGCGGGGATCCCAAAAAATATCCCCAAGGCCACAAACAATAATTCGGGCGCCAGGCCCTGGGCAATCGCCAGCGCGGCGCCGGTGCTAATCAGCAGCGTGACCACGATGGCAGGCGTAACATGGCCCAGCCTCTCCATGACCCGGCCACCGAGGGGAATTGAGATCAAGGTGACCCACATACACAGGCTGGTGGAGGAACGTGCTGCGGCGCTACCATAACCATTTGCGGCCAGAGCATCCGGAGCGAAACTGAACACCAAGATCAAAGAAGCGTTAAACAACGTCCAGGCGATACCGACCACGCTGATATGAATGAATTGCCGCTTTGGCAGGCCAAAGCGCAAGGGTGCAGAAACTTTCGCCGCCAAAGCCTGTGGCCTCCTGCAGAGCAGCGCGGTTAGCAGCAATGCTATCAGGGCCAAACCGGCGGTGGCATACATCACCGAGGTCCAACCGTAAAGTTCGGTGATCGGGCCTTGGCTGAGCAGACCCAACGCGATGCCGATGGGCCATGCCGTCAGCATTACCGCCAGGGCAGTGACGAATTCCTTCCCGAAGAACCACTCCGTAACCATTTTAGTCAGAATGACATTAAAAATTGTGCCGCCAACTCCGGTCGCCAGACGTCCCCCGTATAGGGCCGACGGTGTACTAGCTATGGCCAGGCGGACCACGAAAAGCACCCCTAACATGATCCAACGCAACGGCATGGCATACTCCCCGATGTCAGCTTATTAGCAACGCAGCCAGCCCGGCACGGTAATTGGGGTATCTTAGCCGAACTCCCAAATCTTCCTTGATTCGATAGTTGCGGACGCGCTTATTATCCCGGTAGAAACTTGCCGCCATCGGGCTGAGTTCGGCGTCGTCAAAGGCGATCTCGGGCGGCGGCGGCTTGCCCAGCAATTTGGCGGCATGCGCGATGACGTCTTGCGGCGGCGCAGCCTCGTCGTCACAGACATTGTAGGTGGCGCCGGGATTGGGTTGCACCATGGAGGCTTGAAGAACCGTTGCCAGGTCGTCCACATGGATGCGGGAAAATACCTGACCCGGCTTGACGATACGCCTGGCCTTGCCCCGCGCCAGGTTTTCCAGGGCGTTGCGGTTGGGGCCATAGATACCCGCCAAGCGAAATATGTGCACGGGCAGGCCGTAGCCGCGGCCCCAGGCCAACCAGGCCTGCTCCGCCGCCACGCGCCACTGGCTGCGTTGGTTTAGCTGTTCGTTAGGTGCCGTCGGGGTTGCCTCGTCCACCCAGCCGCCCTCTTGATCCCCATAGACCCCGGTGGTGGAGAGATAACCCAGCCAGCGGAGACCTTCCAGTTTCGCAATATCGGCGCCATGGCAGTCTAGCACCGGGTCGCCGTCGACATCGGGCGGAACGGAGAACAAAAAATGGCTTGTACCTGCCATTTTCCGGGCCGGGCCGACCAGAGGATGGTGACGACTAAAGGGGACAGCCGCGCCCCCGCCGTCCCGGCTGGTGCCCGTAACCGCCCATCCCTGGGCAGACAGACGGCGGGCCAGAAACTGGGCGCTGTAGCCCAGGCCAAAACAGAATAATTTTTCTCTATCTACCATCATCCCAGGCCTTGCCTCCGCCCATGCATATATGGAAGGTAAGCGGATGACCGCCCCCAGACAATACGGCCTTTTGTGCCTTTGCCTTTTATTGCCGCCCTTTCCGGGCGGAGCGGCGGAACCAGGCATCAACCATAAACAGCAATACCGCGCCTGTATCACCTTGAGCTACCGCAAACCCCGGCAGGCCTTCGAGACGGCGGAGACTTGAGCCGGCGTGGGCGGGCGAAGTCGGCTCTACGGGCCATTGAGCGGGCCCTGCGGGATAACCCGGACGCCGCCGGCTATCTAGTTGACCGAGGCGGTATCCGGGCCGAACCGGGCGATCATGCCGCCGCCCTGGCAGATTTCGACCGGGCCCTGGCCCTTGATGACACGGACGATGACGCCGCCGCCTTCCCGGCCAGCGCTCTGCGCTATCTGGGCCGCCTGGAAGACGCCAAGGTGGCCGTAAAGCGGGCCCTAACCCTGAACCCCGGTAACCCTCGGCTCGGCTAGAGCGGGGCATTCTACGCCAGGAAATGGGTGGCCACGCAGGTGCGCAGGCAGATTGGCTACAAACCATGCTGGAACACGGCGGCACGCCGGCGGCTGATACCGCCCAGGCCAGCCTGCAACAAACAAAGCTTAAGCGGAAATAGCCGCAGCCCATTCGGCCCGCACATCGGCGTCCGTCTCGCCGCCCACATAGACCGGCGCCAGGGCCGCCAGGGCGTTTACACCGCGCAATTGCAACAGCGCCCAGATCGCCATGGCCCGTACCAGGGGTGAAGGGTCGGCCAGCAAGGGCTCAACCAGCACCGAGAGCTGGCCATTGCCGCTATTACCGGCAGCAATCAGGACATTTCGTAAAAACCGGTCCCGGCCTAGGCGCTTGACCGGCGTGCCGGCATAGAGACGACGGAAAGCGCCATCGTCCAGTTGCAGCAATCCAGACAGCGCGGGCGTACCCAGGCCGGGACGTGGGGCCATAGTCGCATCATGGGCCTGGGAGGCGAATTTGTTCCAGGGACAAACCGCCAGACAATCGTCGCAGCCAAAGATCCGGTTGCCCATAGGCTCGCGGAATTCCAACCCGATATGGCCCTGATGTTCGATACTTAGATAGGAAAGACAACGCCGCGCATCCAATTGATAGGGCGCGGGGAAAGCGTTGGTGGGGCAGATATCCAGGCAACGCTGGCAACCGCCGCAATGATCCACCTCGCCGGCATCGGGCGGCAGA
>CAUZBE010000295.1:0-4580 GCA_963577885.1 Alphaproteobacteria bacterium | reverse complement strand
CCGCCCAGTCCGCCAGCGCGTCACATTCTGCCACCGACAATCCCTCCGCCTCGGCCAGCTTCGGAACATGCTGGTTCAACACGTAATCGACCTTGTTGAGATACCCGATGCGGATGATGATTATTTCCCGCAGCCGGCCCGATAGCTGGGTTCCCCAGCGCACCTGGTTGAGATGATCGAACCAGCTTTCCGCCAAAGGCGGGCTATGCAGCAACAGCTTATAGACATTGATCAGCGACCCGCGGCGGCCGCTGCGGATTTTATCGACCAGATCATCCAGTTCAGGATCGTCAGTCCCCTCGATGTAGGTCACCCGGGCCATCAGGCTGACAACCGCATGAGCATATCGGCGGTCTCCCGCGGCATGGTGGTCATCGGGAAATGGTGGCTCTGGATTTCTTCACCGACCCAACCGGGCTCTGACTGGGCCCATTCCATATAGCCCCGAAAGTGATGCGAATTGCTTATAGCGGCAAGGACATAAGCCTTGCGGCGAATACGCTGGAAATTCCCCTCGAGCCGGATAGGGTCCAGTTGCGCTGCTAGCGGATGAAGGCAGGTTCGGGCGATAAATTCCTGCTGCTTAGCCGCATCCTCGATCCCGGTATCCAGCAACAGCGAAGACGGTATCCCGATCCCGTCGCCTTCCTCCCTAGCCAGTTGAATAACCGTTTCCCGTCGCTCGGCGGAGACCAGATCGAGCATAACCTGGCCGTCATGAGGCAGGGCCGCATCGAGATAAATCAGCGCGTCAATTTTATCGGTAATTCGATCGGCGACGCCTGTCGCCACCATCCCACCATAACTATGCGCCACCAGGGTAACATCATTGAGGCGTTCGTATTCTATGACACTGACAATATCCTGAATATGGGTCTGAAGACTGATGTCGGCGGTCAATTGATGGGATCGCTCTCCCATGCCCGACAGGGTGGGCGTAAAAATATAATGGCCGGCACTGCGTAAAATATCGGCGACATCGCGCCAAACCCAGCCGCCGCACCAGGCGCCATGCACCAGTACAAAATTCCTCAAGGTATAAACCCCGTCCTTCAATATAGAATGATCCAATATTTGCACCCCGAGAAGCGACAGGCAAGAGATGCCATTACAGAAAACGGAGAACAAATGAAAGGCTAACAGCCAGTCCCTTCGTTTTATGCAATTTAATTATCCCCAAACGTCATACAGTTGAAATATGTGGAACACTGTGAAACCATTCCTCGCCCTCTATACCTTGACAGAACTGCTGGAGTTTTTTGCCACTGTCACCTTGGGCGAGGCCTAATACCCCCGCGACAATGCCACAGCCGGGTTCGCTGCGGTGGAAGCGATGGGTCTCTCCGCCAAGAGCAGGGGCCCCGTCAAACCGGCCCCGTAGTTATTTTATACGGACGATAATAATGGCTGTTGTTGATTAACAGTGGAGACATTTTGATGAAACTCGGGTTTTTCACCATGCCGATTCACCCGCTCGATCGGAATTACACGCAAACGCTGAAGGAGGATCGCGAAACCATTATCCTATGCGACAAGCTGGGGTTTTATGACGCATTCGTCGGCGAGCACCTGGCCGATTCGGCTGAGACCATCACCAATTCGTTGTTATTCTTAGGAACGCTGATCCATTCGACCAATCGGGTCAAGCTCGCCACCGGCACCACCAATTTATCGCACAACCACCCGGTCCTGGTAGCGACCCATGCCGCAATGTTCGACCATTTGGCTGAAGGTCGTTTCATTTTCGGTATAAGCCCAGGCACACTCCGATCTGACCGCGAAGCCGTTGGTATACTCGATGACGACCACAACAAAATTTTCACGGACGCCATCGACGTAATCCTCGCCATTTGGGAACGCGAAGCCCCCTACGATATTGACTTCCCCGATAACCGGTTCAAGGTGACAACGAAGAGCTCATTCGATGCCGAATTTGGCGTCGGTATCATGCAGAAGCCATTCCAAAGACCTCATCCAGAAATTGTCGGTACGGTAGTTGCGCCGTTCTCTAAGGGTGTGATCGCCATGGGCGAACGGAACTTCCATCCGCTGTCAGCGAATTTCTTGCTCAATAGATGGGTCAGCTCTCACTGGGCCAACTACAGCCAGGGCTGCGCCAATATAGGCAAAACACCGGATCCCTCCGAATGGCGCATCGCCCGCACAATTTTCGTCGCCGATGATGACAAAATGGCAACGGAATATGGCAAGACCAACCACAACAGCCCGTTCCGGTTTTACTACAACCAGCTCTACACTAAGCTGAAACGGGGCGGCCGGCACGCGGTATTCAAATATGACCGCGACGAACCGGATGAGGCCCTCACGCTGGATCGGATCGTGGATGATCTTGTAATTTGCGGCACAGTAAATAACGTGGTCGATCAGATCCTCGCGTTCCGCGAAGAGGTCGGCGATTTCGGCGAACTGGTCCTGGCGGGGATGGACTGGGTCGATGAAGGGCTGACAAAACGATCCATGCAGCTCATGGCGGAGGAAGTCATGCCACGCGTTAACGAGGCGATCGACAGTTCCAATAATATAGCCAGCGCGGCGGAGTAAGCGATGACCCAAATAGATCAATTACCGGTCGTGGACATCAGCGGCTTTCCATCCGGCAACCTCGAAATTCGTCACAGGATAGCACGCGAGGTTGCCATTGCGGTGGAAACCATAGGATTTTTGACTATCAGGGGCCACGGAGTGCCAGCGCAAATCATGGCTGCGATGCGGGACAAATTCCAAGCGTTTTACGATCTGCCGATGGAAGAGAAACTTAAATCGGTGAACCCAACCAGGAATTTAAACCGGGGCTATACGCCGCCAGGAGAGCAGAACATCGCTTCGACCGATGACGGCGTCGCGCGCCCGGATTTGCGCGAAGCCTATCCGTTTGGTCGGTTCGACCTCCCCAACGAACCCTACTATTCTGCCCCCGATGCGGCTTACGCCTATGAGGCTAACATCTGGCCGAATGCGATTTCGGCATTTGTCGAGACCACCAAGCAATATTACCAAGCGATGGAAGAACTCAACCAACTGATGCTGCGTATCTTCGCGACAGCGCTGGAGCTCGACGAAAATTTCTTCGTCGACAAGTTCGACCGGCACGCGAGCGTCCTGCGCGGCATGAATTATTTCGACCAAATCGAAGACCCGATACCGGGCCAGCTGCGCTGCGCTGCCCATGCAGATTACGGAACCCATACGTTTTTGCAGATAGAAAATGCACCCGGCGGGCTTCAGGTCCTTAACCGGACCGGCACATGGATCGATGTGGACCCCGCGCCGGGAACCTTTGTGGTCAATATCGGCGATCTGATGATGAATTGGACCAATGACCGCTGGCTGTCAAACCAGCATCGCGTGGTGAACCCGCCAGCCGGCCAACGCCAAGGCACAAGACGGCAATCCATCGCTTATTTCGTCCAGCCCAATTACGACGCGCTAATCGAATGTATCCCTACTTGCAAATCGCCCGGCGAGCCCACCAAACATCCCCCGGTCCTGGCCTGGGAGCATCGTTTTGCAAAACTGAGTGGGACCATGGCAATATCGCCGGGCGCCTAATTCACGGGCTCGGCGCCGCCGAAGGCTTGGCCGAGAAGGCCTCTTAGATCGTCTTTGGATGTCGGGCGCGGGTTTGTGTACTCCGTCCCGAAGATGACATCGACGGCTTTGTCCAAACCGTCATCAGGCACGCCAAGCGCCTTATAGCCCGTCGCCAGACCGAGCTTCGCATTCAAATCATAAAGCCCGCGCGCCGCATCATCAACGCCGAGCGCACGTTCGATACGGCGCATGGAATCGGGCGCCGCGTCTTTGTTAAAGGAGACCGCATAAGGCACGGCGACGGCGTGAGACTCCGCATGCACCAACCCAAATAAAGAACGGCACCGCTGGGCCATGACATGCGACAAGCCCAGCTTGGCACGGAACATCGCCGCATGCCATGCGCCATAAAGCGCATCATATCGTGCCTCACGATCATAAGGATCCGCTACAATACGGGGCAGGCTTCGGCCGAGTCTCCTGATCGCCTCTTCCGATAAATCCTGTACTACCGGATTTGTCTCCACGCTGTAGAGCGACTCAACTGCATGGTTCATCGCGTTCATGCCACTTGCTGCTGACGTGGCAGGGGGAAAGGACAGCGTAAGTTCGGGATCGTAGATAACGGTTTTTGGTAGGGCCTCCTGCGACGCCCCGCCGATTTGTTCACCACAGGACCGATAATACCAATTCGCCGCCATTTCCGATCCGGAGTAGCTGGTCACAACAGCGATACCGGGCAGGTGCGCGTGCGCGGCCGCGGCCTTAAGAAGACCGACCGGCGAGCCGCCGCCGACGGCAACGAGACCATCGCATTTTTGTGACTCGATTTCCGACATGACACGGCTGTAGGCCTGTTCCGGCATGGCGGTCAGACCCGCATCGCAGACATGCGCCTTATCCGGTCCGATCTGGTCGGCGAGCTGCCGGCCCACGCCAATGCGGCCCGGCGAACAAATGATCATGGGCCGGGTCAGCGCGAGATTCTCGACCTCGTCACGCAGGGAATTCAACGCACCATAACCGAA
>CAUZBE010000294.1:0-4588 GCA_963577885.1 Alphaproteobacteria bacterium | reverse complement strand
AACAGCGGTAAGTGTCAAGCGGGCGGGCGCATCTCCTCATGTTCCTATTCCCGCTTCATGTCCGATACAGAGCCGCAGCCAGAATTGACGCCGCTCTGAGCAACGTTTTCGGTCGATAAGCCGGCATCTCAAGGGTAAAATCTTGCTATGCCGGCCTACACAAATAGTTCCGTCCGTGGTTTCGAAGAGCCGAAATTAATTACGCTGCGTCTACTGGGTCGCCAGGCGGTTGACGGCGGAGACGATGGCCCGCAACGAGGCGCTGTTGGTATTGGGATGCACGCCCACGCCGTGGGCGGTCTCACCATTCTCGCCCTCCAGCTTTATAAAGCAGACCGCCTCCACGTCGGAACCGGCACCCATGGCCCGTTGGGTGTAGTCCAGGAAAGTGGCTTGTACGCCGCAATGTTCCTTCAAGGCGCCGAAAAAGGCGTCTATGGGTCCGTCGCCCCGGCCGACGATATCGCGCACTTCACCATAGGCCCGGACGGTGGCGGTGCACATGATCACATCCGAGGAGTCGGCGGTGGAATTCATCCTGTAATCGATCAGTTCAAACGGCTCCACGGTGTCCAGATAGGCTTTCTTGAAGGTCTGCCAGATCTGGGCAGCGGTAATCTCCTTGCCGGATTGATCGCTGATGTTCTGGATCATCTTAGAAAATTCGACCTGCATGTCGCGCGGCATATCAATACCGAATTCGGTGTCCAGAATATAGGCCACGCCGCCCTTGCCCGACTGGCTGTTGACCCGGATGATGGCTTCGTACGAGCGGCCCACATCCATGGGATCAATGGGCAGGTAGGGCACTTCCCAATGCGGATCGTTGGATGATTTGTTAGCCGCCATGCCCTTTTTGATGGCGTCCTGGTGCGAGCCGGAAAAGGCCGTGTAAACCAGTTCGCCGGCATAGGGGTGACGCGCGGGCACGGGCAGCTGGGTGCAATATTCCGAGACCTCGATGGATTCCTGAATATTGGTAAAGTCCAGCTCTGGGTCCACGCCCTGACTGAAGATGTTCAGAGCCATGGTGATAACATCCACATTGCCGGTGCGTTCGCCATTGCCGAACAGAGTACCTTCGACCCGCTGGGCGCCGGCCATCAGGCATAATTCCGTGGCGGCCACGGCGGTGCCCCGATCGTTGTGTGGATGTAGCGACAGAATGACCTTTTCACGATCCTTGAAATTGCGGTGCATCCATTCGATCTGATCGGCGCAATAGTTGGGCGAGGCCATTTCAACAGTCGCGGGTAGATTGAAAATCACCGGGTTTTCCGCCGTTGGCTGCCAGACATCCAACACCGCATGACAGACATCCAAGGCGTAATCCAGTTCGGTCCCGGTGAAACTTTCCGGTGAATATTCCAGGCGCACATTGGTGCCACCGGCCTGCAACTGCGGGATTTTCTCCTTTATCCAGCCGGCCCCGTCGGTGGCGATCTTTTTCACACCATCCCGGTCTTGCGCGAAAACCACCCGGCGCTGTAATTCCGAGGTGGAATTGTACAGATGGATGATCGCGTTCTTACACCCCGCCAAGGCCTCGAACGTGCGTTCGATCAGTTCCGGACGGGACTGGGTTAACACCTGGATGAAGACATCATCGGGTATCAAGTCATTTTCGATAATGTGACGGGCAAAATCAAAATCGGTATCAGATGCGGCCGGGAAACCGACTTCGATCTCCTTAAAGCCCAGTTTGACCAATTGGTTGAAGAAGTGCAGTTTTTTTGGCCGGCCCATGGGTTCGATCAGGGCCTGGTTGCCGTCCCGCAAATCGACCGAGCACCAGATAGGCGCCTTGTCGATGATCTGGCTGGGCCATTTCCGGTCCGGCAGATCAATGGGCGGGAAGGCGCGGTATTTGTGTATAGCCATGGTATTCATAAAGTTAGCTCCTTATAGGGCGTGCCGCCTGGCTGGCATCGGATCACATCGCGCGCGCAATTCGTAGTGTGATGTCCGCAAACAAAATTTGCAAAACAGCGAAACGGCACCGCGGCACGGGCCAGCGGGCGGATACATGGTGATGGGTGTGCTTTAATTCAGTCTTGGTGATCTGCATTTGACGCGTGGTCCCTTAGCGTGCGCGCAAACAGTACGGCATCCCGGCGCCCCTCAAGGGCCGGGTCGCTAAGGAGCAGGGCAAGGCCCGCTATGTGGTAAGACTGCGTCATGGCGAGCGAAACTATCTTTTGATCAGGTTTAGGTCAAGTATGTTAACCGTGCTAACCGCGGTTAATAGCTCATTAAGGCCAAATAACTTGCGTTTTAGGCCAATTTTGCAGCCATTGCTTATTCTCTACCCGTTCCCGGTAGGCCTGTTCGCGCCGCCGCCCCGCCGGTGTCGGCCGTAGAATTAAATGCAGCAAATCGTCGATGCCATAGGGAGCGGCCAGTTCCAAAGTCTCTTGGGCGTTAAGGCGCACCGCGACGCAGGTAGGGGTTTCCATCCAATAGCGCATGGCATCGACGGTGCCTGAGTAGGGCTTGTCGCCGTTGTGCAAGTGCATCCGGGCCTGGTTTTTTACGGACCAGGGTTGCCCGGGCATGGCATATTGCAGGCGCGCCTCAATGGCTTGCTCGGCCGCCCGGCTGGTGTCTTCGGGCTGGAAGTACAACAAGTCGATGTCATCCAAGGGCGTTGCCGTTACAAATCCATGCAGATGATCCCAGACCTTGCACCGCACGAAGCCCGCGCCAATCCAGCAATCGGGCAGCTCAAGGCGCCGGGTCGCGTCCAGCACCGCCATCATCCACGGGTCGGCGGCGATTAGGCCGAGGATATCATGTTCGCCCCGCATTGCCCCGCCTGGCCAGACGCCGCTGGAACGACCAGAGGTAAAGCGCCAGAAATACCGCAAAATAGAATTCCTGGGTTTCGCTGGCGCGGATATTCAGCGGCCAGGGAATTGGCCAGCCGAACCATTTTTCCAGGCGCTCCGGCAAAACGATGGCAATCGCGAGGATGGCGGTTGGCAGCAATTGCTGGCCGGGCCACAGCCAATAATGTGGATTGTCCGGGTCGATGGGCCGCCGCCGCCTCCGCAGCCAAAGAAAAAGTGGATACAACAGGCCGCCGGCCAGAACCCCCAGTTCCAGCAGCAACCGGGGCTTTTGGTCCAGCCAGGACGATGTGTTGTGCAGGTTGGTTTCCCCTTGATCGTTGAACTGTTTGATCTGATAGGGCGTTTCCCAACCCACCCAATGCTGGCCCCATGACGCCTCTTCACCACCAAAATAGATGCTGCCCAGGATGACCACCACCAGCCAGCCGCTCAGCCAGGCGGCGGGCAGGCGGGCGCGATGGCGCAGGGCATACAAACCGGCGGCGGTGCCAAGCAGCAACACCACGACGGTGCCGATTTCAACCGGCCCCAGTTCGCTTTGCCACAAACGGCGGTACAGGGCTTCGTTGGCGATGCGAAAGCTAAGCTCTATGACAATGGCCGCAATCGGCAGCCACAGCCAAGCCCAGGTCGGTAAAACATTATCCAATGGTTCCCGCCGCACTAATCGCCCAACCTTTCGTATTCCACAAACTGCGGCGGGTGAGAACGGGTATCTGCCCTCGGCCAACCGGATCAAGGTTCCCATATCGTCGACCTGTACCAGGTTAAGTTCCGGCATCGATATGATGTTTTTAGCCTTCAACCGGCTACAAGGTGCGGCTGATGGTTTCGATGGTCAATCCCAGATAATCCGCAATGTCGGTTCGGCTCATGGGCAGCGGTAAGGGATCGGTTGGCTGATTAGCGGCAGAGTCCCGTTTTAGCAGGCGGCAGAGGAAGCTCGCGGTTTTCTCTAGCGCGTTCATACGGCCCAATGAAAGCATATAATCTTGCGCCAGGCTCAGGCTGGTATTGGTCATGGCGAGAAGCCGGCCATCCATTTTGGGATTTTCCTTGGTGATTCGCCCCGGGTTGGGGATGGTAAAGCAGCCGAGGCTGGCATCCGAGAGGGCCTCGGCGTTGTATGTATGGGTCTTGCTGGTTGAGAGCCCAATAAACTCCCCCGGCAAAACAAAGCCGGTAATCTCTGCTGCCGGCCATCGGGCCGTAGATTCGACAGGCGCAGAGCGCTCGACAAAACCGTATAGAAATTGCCGGCGGCATCACCTTCCATGAATAGACTGTCGTTACTGGCAAGATCGCAAACAGTGTGGAGGCGTTCTAACTGCGTCAAGGCGCTATCGTCTAGGACGGCGCAAAAAGGCCCGCGTATGTACGGCGCAATCGCGGCAATATCCGCCGGATACCGGTGTAACTCCGAAATTGAACTAGTCGCTGCCGGCCATCGCTCGGGACCCTGTTGACCTTTGCCCTAGTACGGGCGCCAGCCAGTGGGCAAAGAAGCGCCGCGACCAGTTTTCTATACCCGGGTTATAGGCCGCAAGACCGGCATGCTGGCGGTCCCGCGCCTGGGCGCCGGGCAGTAGCATGCGATGAGCGACCTTGCTGCTCCATTGCAGCATCATCTCGCCCGTGACATCCGGGTGGAATTGCACGCCATAGGCTTTGCCGGTGCGGAATGCCTGATTGGGGAATAATTCGCTGGCCGCCATATGTTCGGCCCCACTGGGCAA
>CAUZBE010000293.1:0-4597 GCA_963577885.1 Alphaproteobacteria bacterium | reverse complement strand
TACGACTTTGTCTGGTTCCTTTCTGTAGCAATGGGCTTCGTGGCAGCCGTTCTCCATTGGTTAATCCGGGAGGAATCAGTTATACGACCCAAGGCAAGCTTCGCTTAACCCTGACTGTCCGTTGTGGTGGCAACGAACCCCCGCAACCAACGTTACTTGCACCCCAGAGGCATCCCCTCCGGGGTGTTTATTTTAGTGGTTTTGGCCAAGAGAAAGCAGGGCCGCCAGTTCACCGTAGAGTTCAATCTTAAAAACGCTATTTTCGGAAACAAGGCGGACCGCTTCGATTAAGCCACGTGGGGCTTCCGATGCCTCTGCCATAGTGTTAGGCATTGCGTGGGGGAGGGGCGGGACTGGCCCCTCCGGAGGGGGCAGGGTACCGTATTGGTCCGCTTCATAAATTTTATCATCGTCGTGGCGTTGCCGCACCCCGTGCAGAAAGTGTCCCCAAGCAATGCTTGATAACTTCCTAGGCGAATATTCTTTGAGTGGAGGTGCTGGATGTCTGGGTTAGCTCAGGACAATTTGAAGGTCGCCCTGGAGGCTATAGACAGCCATAGCGACAATCTTAACTGCTTGGTCACATCGATGGCTGAACAAGCAAAGGAAGCCGCCGTTGCGACCGACAAGGCCGCGTCGGAGGGTGTCTGGCCCGGCCTCCTTTACGGCATGACCATGGCCATCAAGGACAATATAGACACGGCTGGCGTTCGTACCACCTCCGGCTCCCTGCATTTTAAGGATATGGTGCCTAATCAGGATGCCTTCGTAATCGAAAGGTTGCGCTCAGCTGGGGCGGTCATCGTAGGCAAGGCGGCGATGCAGGAATTCGGTTTTGGTGTCCGCACATTCAGTCCAGTGAGTGGACAGTGCCGTAATCCATGGGACCAAAGTCGTATTCCCGGCGGCTCTTCTGGTGGGTCAGGCGTTGCCGTAGCCGTCGGCATTTCTCAGGCTTCCTTAGGTTGCGACACCGGTGGATCAGTTCGTTTGCCGGCGGCCATAAACGGCATATCCGGTTTGCGGCCTACGCACGGCCGTGTGCCAAACCACGGGGCAACCCCCATAAGTGCCAGCTACGACACAATTGGCCCCATGGCCAGAAACGTGATCGACCTTGCCAGGATCCTGGCCGTCATTAGTAGCGAAGGTCCCGGTGCGGCGCCGACTTCGGCAACAGACCTGGGGAATTTTCTGCCCACCCTGAAGGACGGGATTTCGGGTCTGCGAATTGGCGTGCCGCGTAATCATTATTTTGTTGGGTGCGATAACGATATTACGGAAGCTACCATGAACGCCATCCGTGTACTCGAAGGGCGGGGCGCTCACATCATTGATGTTGACGTTGACGGCGCCGAAGAAACACAGGACTGGTACACAATCCAGGTCTATTCCGATGCCTGCGCCTTTCATGAAAAACGCATAGACGAGCATCCGGAATTATTCGAGCCGCAGGTCCTCGAACGGATGTTGGTCGGGCGCACTTTTACGGGAGTAGACTACGCCAACGCCTGCCGTGCGCGAGAGGCCTGGCAGAGGAGCTTATCAGCACTCTACCAGGAAATTGATGTTTTGGCTTCTCCAACGACACCCCAACCGCCCGCCTTCATTGATGACGATAAGTCACTACTGGAGGCGACCAAGGCCGCCGCCCATAATTCTTATGCCGGAGGCTTCGGCGCCAACCCTGGTCTATCACTGCCGTCCGGTTTTGACCGCAACGGTCTGCCTACCGGCTTGCAATTGGAGGCCGCATGGTGGGACGAGCCGATGTTGTTGCGCGCGGGCACAACCTACCAGGCGGCGACCGAATGGCATTTGGCGACGCCGTCACTGACGTAAAATAGACACATAAACAAGGCCATTATTGACGGCATAGATTAAAATAAGAGACTGTTTCCATCTCGGCCCTTTACATCGCAGAAAACTACAGAACTCGCCCGCCCGCTTCAAGCTGAGTTAGTCTGACAATGCCATAAATTGCGCTCTGCCGTTACACGAAGAACGCGCACGCTAGTTGGCTAGCTTACGGCGCATCGCCTCCTGCCAGTCAGCAAAGGGGCCAAAAACGGGCTCTTGCGAAAACCCCTCCCTGGTTTTGTCCAGCAGCGCCTTGTTATCAAGGTCGATGTCAGTCGGCTGTCCCAGCGGCTGGCTGACGTGAAAGGGGGTGTCGACGAAACACTTGACGCCCTGCTGGTCTCGCACTGTCCGGTGGTCTCCGATGCTGCCGTTGCACTGACCACCCGCATGTTAGCATCGGCAAACAAAGGCATTATCCGGGCCGATGCCCAACAGCAGGCCATGATGGCTCTCATCAATGCCGACCCCGCATGCAACGCGCACCCCGCAATATGGGCACCATTCGTCCTCGCCGGTGAAGGGGGCAGGTAGACACGATGAATGTAGGGCCTGCCACGACGGCGTGTAGGTCGTATCAGAAACCATCATTGCCATCTGAGAAAAGGGCTGCATAATCCAAGTGCAAGTAACGTCGGCTGCGCGCCCGTAATTTGCCGTTATACTCTACATTTTCGCTATTTCGTCCGTGTTCGGCAAAGGTAGCAGAGTGTCACTGCAACCAAAAAAACGGCTACGCCAATGGCTTAGCGGTTTTTGTGCCGTAAATTGGCTGGGTTTGGGGATTTAGTGCCATATTGCCTAAAGTCGCAGAGTACTGCGCTATATCAGTTGATGTCGTTCCGTATTGGGTAATACATGTAACATAGACGGTACATAAAACTGGTCGAATGTTCTCTCTTTATTCGAGATAATGACGATGGCCCAATGGCTGATTGAACTGTTAGGCCACTGCCCCTTTGGGTCCCACTTCCTCCAACCACTTTCTCAACTACCCCCATCCCCTATACGACACACCCTTTCTCCTGCCCTCTGCACAGGGATTTGCTCAAACGATCCCGTGATTTCTCGGACCCAATCAATTAAGGATTGCTCTATTCTATGAGTGCCTGATAAGTGGCGGCGCCCTGACAGCAGTCATCGACTGTGCGGACTGGTTTGGTTTCCGCAATAACTAATAATTGTTGTTCAACCAGAAAATCTGGATTCTCTATAATAAATATAGAGGCCCGAAGAAATTATGATAAGAATTCCGATCCAGGCAAACTGGTCGGGAAAGTCACTAAAAAAAATGAAACCGAGAGTGGTTGCGCCAACAATTTCCAGATACTGGAATGGTGCCATTTGTGCCGCCCCTAAACGGCTCGCCGCTAGAGCTATCAATATGTGTCCTATTGTCGCTATGATTGCTAGTAATGCGAGTAAAGACCACTCAAATTTATCTGGTAACGTAACAGCCAGAAAACGCACTTCTATAAATGCGCCGACCGCCAAAGCTCCCGTTAAAAATATCGCGCCAAAAAGGCCTGCATAAAATTGCATGGAAATTGCATTATAAACATTACCTCCGCGCGCCAGTTTCCTAGTCAACAACATATAGAAGGCAAAGCCTAACGCGGCGCAAGCGGGTAGTAGCGAAATCGTACCGAAGTTATTATAGCTTGGCTGTATTATCAAAAGAGCACCAAAAAAACCTGCCATAATTGCACTGATACGTCGCCAGCCAATTGGTTCACCCAGAAAAAACGCTCCGAGCAGGGTAAAAATCAGGGGACTGATAAAAAAGATGGCAATAGCATTGGCCAGTGGCATCACGACGAGGGCCGCAAAGAAAACAATCGTGATCACGGCCATCAAAACACCGCGAGAAATGTGTATCCAGATCGGACCCTCTACAGCGAAACCGTAGCGAAGGACAAAAGGCAGGAGAAAAATAGTTTGTAAAAAATGTCTTACCCAGGTCACTTCACCAGCCGAAATAGTATCAGAAAGACCTTTTGCAATCGCATCGATCGCTGGCAGGATCAGCATCGCCAACACCATAAATAAAACGCCTTCACGGAACCCGTTGTCGATTGATGATCTTATCGTTCCCACTTAATTTTCCGTTCTTTGCCGCCAATTGGGACAACCCTTATTTTTCTATTACTGCAGCATAATAGGCACTGGTAGTGGCCGTGAAAGGATATGCACGGCACTCTCGCACCATAGCGAGGGCAGGGGTGGTTGGCTTTAGAAATTTGGACAGGTAGTTTCGTCGTAGGCGGTTAGAGGCCAGTGGCTAGCCACCATCGACCTCGGCTATAATCTTCCCGCGCCCAGTTTTCATTAACGTGACAATGCCTGTGACAAAGACAGAAGCATTCATCCGCGGTTATCACGATAAAGCCGTCCTGCCGGACTGTCCAGCCAGGCCATGAGCCTACCGTCGCTGGTGCGCTGCCGCCCATAAACAATCCAAGGGTCATCGATGGTGCCGATCTCTACCTCGATGCGAAAGCGGCCGGAATGTTGGGCCGCCAGGTCGAGCGCCGTCAGGCCGCTGTCGTAGCGGCCGGCTAAGAGTCCCTCAGCCACGGTACCGATCGAGGCCTCGGGAATAGTTGTTGTCCAGCGGCTGATATCGGCGTAATCCCGCGTCGCCGGCTGCAGGGCCAGGGTCTGCGGTTCGGCCACCTCGGCCCGGGTCAGAATTGCGAGCGGTCGGCTGGGTGAGATGAAAGTATCGATGACATGG
>CAUZBE010000292.1:0-4613 GCA_963577885.1 Alphaproteobacteria bacterium | reverse complement strand
CGGTGCATATAGGCGATCCCGCCGGGATCGGTATCACGGATATTCTCCAACCCGACTGGGGGGATGATGTGCCGGTAATTAGGGAGGGCGATGTTCCCGTCTTCTGGGCCTGCGGCGTGACGCCACAGGCGGCGGTCCGTGCGGCCAAGCCGCCCCTTTGCATTACCCACACGCCGGGCTCTATGCTGATTTCCGATCTGCCCAGCAGTCGTCTGGCCTGATACGCCCGCAAAGGCAAATAGAGACGAGAGGATGCTGATGATGAAGACGGAGATTATTCGCTGCGATATCAAGGGTCATATCGCCCTGGTGACCATGGATAATCCGCCCGTGAATACCCAGGACCAGCAGTTTCATGAAGAGATGATGCTGGTCTTTGATACCATCTCGGACCTGGATGAGGTTCGGGTCGCAGTGCTGACCGGGGCCGGCAAGATTTTCTCTGCCGGCGCCAATATTAAGAACAAGGCCGGAGAGGGGCGGGGGCCGGGCGATGCCTGGCAACATAACCGCCGGGCTCGGGAATGCTTTCATGCAATCATGGAGTGCCGCAAGCCGGTGATCGGCGCCATTAACGGCGCCGCACTGGGTGCCGGCCTGGCGGTCGCAGCCAGCTGCGATATTCTGGTCGCCTCGGAAAAGGCCAGTCTGGGTTTGCCCGAAATCGATGTCGGCCTGATGGGTGGCGGGCGTCATGCCATGCGGCTGTTCCCCCATTCCCTGGTCCGGCGGGTGATGCTGACCGGCTACCGGGTGCCGGGTCCGGAATTATACCGCCTGGGCATTGTCGAGGCATGCGTGCCGCCGGAAGACTTGATGGACTGGGCCATGGATCTGGCGCGAACCATCGCGGCGAAAAGCCCTATAGCCTCGCGCATCGCCAAACATGCCTTGAACACCATTGAGGAGATGAGCCTGCGGGATGGTTACCGGTTCGAGCAGAACATGACTTTCGAATTATCGTCCTATGAGGACTCCAAAGAGGCCATGCTGGCCTTTTCCGAAAAACGCGCGCCGGTCTTTAAGGGCCGTTAGGAGCTGTCACATGCAACCACCCGCCTCGTTCATGGATGCCTATCGCCCATCTTTGCGCGGCCATCGGCATATGACCTCCGCCGGCCATTACCTGGCCGCGCAGGCCGGCTTTCAGGTGATGGAGGCGGGCGGCAACGCCATTGATGGCGGGGTCGCCGCCGGCATGGTCCTGGGCGTGGTGCAGAGCGAACTGGTCGGTGTCGCCGGCGTGGCACCGATCATTATTTACCTGGCGGAGGAAGACCGCGTCGTCACCATATCCGGTTTGGGTACGTGGCCAAAAGGCACCGACCCCGCTTTTTTTTCCAGGGAATATCCCGACAGCGTGCCCGAGGGTATTCTGCGCTGCATCGTCCCGGCGGCGCCCGCGGCCTGGGTCATGGCCTTGGAGCGCTATGGCACCATGACCTTTGGTGAAGTCGCCGACGCATCAATCCGTTTGGCGCGGGACGGCTTTGTCATGTACGCCCTGATGGCGGAGTTATTGGCTGGCAAGGCTGAAAAATATAGTCGCTGGCCCACCAATGCCGAGATTTACCTGCCCGGCGGACGTTCACCAAAAGTTGGCGAAATTTTCCGCCAGCAAGATATCGGCCGCAGCTTGCAATACATGTCTGATTGCGAAACCGCCGCCGGGGGCGACCGGATCGTGGGTCTGCGGGCCGCCCGCGATGCTTTTTATAAAGGCGATATCGCCGAAAAAATATCCACCTATCACAAGGATAATGGCGGCCTGTTGCGCATGGAGGATCTGGCCGCCTTTGAAGTGGAGGTTGAGGACGCCCTGTCCGTCGAAGTAGGGGGGACCAGGATCTATAGTTGCGGTCCCTGGTGCCAGGGTCCGATGCTGTTGCAAATCATGCAATTGCTGGAGGGCCGGAACCTGCGCGGCATGGGGCATAATTCCGCGGCCTACATTCACCACGTAACGGAAGCGGTTAAATTGGCTGTGGCCGACCGGGAACGCTGGTACGGTGATCCCCGGTTCATCGATGTGCCCATGGCGTGGTTGCTCTCAAATGACTACGCGGCCCAGCGCCGGGCCATGATCAATCCCGACAAGGCTTGGCCGGAGATGCCGCCATCGGGGGATCTAAAAGCAGCCAGGCCAAAGGCTTCACCAACGCCACTAGATGCCCTCGATACCTCCTATGCCTGCACCATCGATGCCAAGGGCAATATTTTTTCTGCCACCCCGTCCGATACCTCGTCGGATGCCCCGGTAATACCGGGCCTGGGTTTTGTGCCGTCGTCGCGGGGCTCCCAATCACGCCCCGATCCCGATCATCCCGCGTCCATCCTGCCGGGAAAACGACCGCGCCTGACGCCGAACCCCGCCATCGCCATCCGGCCCGGGGAATGGGCCCTGCCGCTGGGTACGCCCGGGGCCGATGTGCAGTGCCAGGCCATGGCGCAGACCCTTTTGAATATAGATGTGTTTGCCATGAACCCGCAACAGGCAGTGGAGGCGCCCCGCTTTGCCTCCTATTCATTTCCGCAGTCTTTTGCGCCCCATGCCTATCATCCGGGGTTGCTAAAATTGGAGGGTAGGATTGACCCAGATGTTGGCGCGGCACTAGCCGTCCTGGGCCATAAAATTGAATGGTGGGGTGATTGGGAATGGATGGCCGGGGCTATGTGCACCATTCGCCGGGATCTGAAAACCGGGGTATTAGAAGCTGGCGCTGATCCGCGCCGGTCCGGCTATGCCCTGGGTTGGTAGGTCGTAGGTCCATCGTCCATGCGCATCACTGACATTCGCGAGGCCACGGCCTCTATCAGTTCCGAAATCCGCAACGCCTATGTGGATTTCTCCCAAATGACCGTCTCGGTTGTCGCCGTGGAAAGCGATGTGCTGCGCCGCAGCCGGCCTGTGACGGGTTATGGCTTCTGTTCCAACGGCCGCTATGCCCAGGGCGGCATTCTGCGGGAGCGTTTGATCCCACGTTTGCGGGCGGCGGATCCGGTGGAGTTTTTGGACGACAATGGTGATAATTTTGATCCGCGCAAAATCCGGAACATCATGCTGACTAATGAAAAGCCGGGTGGCCACGGTGACCGGGCCGTAGCGGCGGGTGCTTTGGACATGGCCGTGTGGGATCTGGTGGCCAAGCTAGCCGAACAACCCCTGTGGCGGCTGCTGTCGGAACGTCATAATGGCGGTGGCTATGACGAACGGGTAATGGTCTATCCTGGCGGCGGTTATTATTATCCGGGCAAGGGCCTGGACCGCTTGCAGGGCGAAATGCGGGGCTACCGCGACCAGGGTTACAAGGTCGTCAAGATGAAGATCGGCGCCGTGCCCCTAGCCGAAGATTTGCCCCGGATCGAGGCGGTGATGGACCTGTTGGGCGGCGGTAACGATTTAGCCGTGGACGCGAATGGCCGTTTTGATCTGGAGAGGGCCCTGGCCTATGGCCAGGCCATGACGCCCTTTGGCCTGTTCTGGTTTGAGGAACCCGGAGATCCGCTGGATTTTACCCTGAATGCGGAATTGGCGGCGCGCTATCCCGGGCCCCTGGCTACTGGCGAGAATTTGTTTTCGCTGCAGGATGCCCGCAACCTGATCCGCCATGGCGGTATGCGCCCGGATAAGGACTGGATCCAGCTCGACCCGGCCTTGAGTTACGGGCTGACCGAATATCTCGATATTATCGCCATGGTGGAGGCCATGGGCTGGTCCCGGCGGCGGCTTATACCCCACGGCGGCCATCAACTGGCCCTGGCCCTGGCGGCGGGCTTGCAACTTGGCGGCTCCGAATCCTATCCCGGTGTGTTCCAACCCTTTGGTGGTTTTGCCGACGACACGGCGATTGAAGCCGGCCTGGCGCGGCCTGGTGAACATATTGGTATCGGCATGGAAGCCAAGAGCACGATGTTTGCCGAGATCCAGCGTCTGGTAGGAGTATAGGAAGATGGTGGGAGTGGACGCTCTGAGGGCCGAGACAAAGGCGCTTGTCTTCGATCAATACGGTACCGTTGTGGATATGCAGGGCGGCTTGACCGCCGCCATTACGGGTTTCCTGAAAGATAAGGGCTGGGACGGAGAGCCGCACCGGTTTGTGACCTGGTGGCGACGGACCCATTTCGAGAACTCCATGATCGATTCATTGAGCCAGGGCGAGCATACGCCCTACCGCGAGATTGGTCAGCGAGCCGTCTCTTATGTCATGGACCGCTGCGGTTTCAGCTACAGCGCGGACGATGCCGTTTGGCTAGTCAGTGAAATTGAACGATTGAAACCATTTCCCGAAGTCATCGAGGCGTTGGAGTGCCTGGCGGGCAAATACCAACTAGCCATCCTCTCCAACGGTGACGTGGACATGTTGGAAGCAGCTAAACCGCACATTGGTTTCCCCTTTGACCACGTTATATCGGTCCAGGCGGCGGGCTATTTCAAACCCCATCTCAGTACATATGCCAAGGCGGGGGAGGTCATCGGGTTGGCGCCCGAAAACATGCTGTTTGTCGCCAACCATGCCTTTGATTGCATCGGCGCGAAGTCCTGTGGCATACGTACGGCCTTCATTGACCGGCGAAAGCGGCCCTTTGGCCACACGCCACATCAACCAGATTTA
>CAUZBE010000291.1:0-4614 GCA_963577885.1 Alphaproteobacteria bacterium | reverse complement strand
ACCAGCCCACGCCGTTGCCCGCGGATGGCGGTGGCGCCATAATTTTTCGTGATGTCACCTTTCATTATCCGTCCCGTCCTGAACAGCCCAGCTTGAAGAATTTTAATCTGGATGTAGCCAAAGGCGAAACCGTGGCACTGGTCGGACCGTCCGGTGCCGGCAAGACAACGGTTTTTCAATTGCTACTGCGTTTCTACGACCCACAGGCCGGGCAGGTTTTGCTCGATGGGGTTGATCTGCGCCAGGCTGACCCGACGGCGGCCCGGGCACGTATCGGCTTGGTGCCACAGGACCCGGTGGTTTTTGCCGCCAATGCGCGGGAAAATATTCTTTACGCCCGGCCCGACGCCAGCGAAGCGCAGCTTCACGCAGCCGCCGATGCTGGCAATGTCACGGCATTCATCGAAGCCCTGCCGGAAGGATTTGATACCTATTTGGGTCAACGCGGCGTGCGCCTGTCCGGCGGTCAGCGACAGCGTCTGTCCCTGGCGCGGGCGATCCTGGCCAATCCCCCCATTCTGCTGCTCGACGAGGCGACATCGTCATTGGATGCCGAGTCTGAACGGGCCGTACAAACCGCCCTGGAAAGCTTGATGGCCAACCGGACCACGATTGTCATTGCCCATCGCCTCGCAACGGTGCTGAAAGCAGACCGCATCGTTGTGATGGATCAGGGCACGGTGGTGGAAATGGGCCGCCATGAAGAACTGGTTGAACGCGGTGGCCTATACGCCCGCTTTGCCGCCCTGCAGTTCGACACGCGCTAGAGTATTTTCATTCTGAAACTGCTCAGATCTCTAAAACTGGAGCAATTTTTCCAAGCGCTTAGAATAGCTTCGCGATTCTCATTAATTCGGAATTTCTCTAGAATAAATTTCTGACGGCAAATCCTGAACGGCATTACCGCTGGGTCAGCTTGAATTCAATGCGGCGATTACGGCGGTTGGCTATTTCACCGGTCCGGGTATCAAGGGGCTGAAATTCACCGAAACCAGTGGCAGCCAGGCGCTCCGGGGCAACCCCTTGTTCCACCATATATTTCACCACCGCAATGGCCCGCGCCGCCGATAATTCCCAGTTCGAGGGGAATTTCGCCGTATAAATTGGCACCGCGTCCGTGTGGCCATCAACCCGAAGAACCCAATTTATCTCGGCTGGTATTTGCCGGGAAATTCCCACCAGGGTAGTGGCCAATTTGGCGATCTGAGCCCGACCTCCAAGCGCCAACAGATCCGAGCCGGAGGCGAACAAAACCTCGGATTGGAAGACAAAACGATCGCCCACGATGCGAACGCCGCGGCGATGGCCCAACACTCCCCGCAGCCGGCCAAAAAATTCAGAGCGGTAACGGCTTAATTCCTGCACCTTGCTGGCCAAGGCACGATTTAACCGGCGACCCAGGTCGCTAATTGTCGCCTCATCCTCACGGTCCTTGGCCTCGGACGCTTCCAACGCGGCGTTTAGCCGCTGCATTTCCCGCCGCAAGGCAGCTATCTGTTGGTTCAGGAGACCCACCCGCGACTTCTGATCCTCGCTTAAGGCCTGTTCCGCCTTGTAATCTTTTTCCAATTTAGCGTAGAGATCGAGCAATTCGGATAGTCGGATTTTCCGTTCCTCAATCTCTTTCTGAGCCAGCGATGTGCGCTCCTGCTCGCTAGCCAGTTCAGCCTGCAATTCTTTGCCGCGGTCGCGCAGGGTCCCGAGTTCCGCCTCCCGTAATTGCCGACTTTGCGAAAGCTCGCCGACCTGCGCTTCCAGAACACCGCGCAATTTGCGCAGAGCCTCCACATCCCGGCGCAGACTTTCCAATGCCAACAGGTGGCGTTGGCCCAACTCGCGGCTGACCTGTTCCCGTTCCTGCGCCGCCTCCAGGGCCTCTTCCGCCTGGTCCGCCCGGTTCGTCGTCTGGCGCAATCGTACCTGCAATTGGTCGCGGTCACCTACCGTGTTCTGCAAGGAAGAGGACAATTGAGCAATATTCAGCCGCAGATCCACATTCGACTGTCGCTCCAAGTCCAACAAATCCGCCAATTCGTTAACTTGCCGATTCAACCGTTCCAGCGCTTCGTCCTTGCCCGAGATCGCCTGGGTCAACAGCACCTGAGCCAACACGAAAACCACCAGCAAAAAGATGATGACCAGCAGCAAGGTCGCCAGGGCATCGACGAAGCCTGGCCATATATTAGCCGCGCTGGAATTGTTATTGCGTCGTCTGGCCATGCCGTAATTCAGACCCTACCTGCGTCGCCGTCCATAGGTCATCGGTCATCGGTCGTCCGCGCGGGCGGCGACCGTGCGCGCGAGCAGCTTGATCTCGCTGCGCAATTCCGACACCGTCTGATTGCGGCCCTCGCTCATCTCTTCCAACAGACGCATGACATAAATATCCAGATTGCGCAGATGGGAGCGGCTAGCTTCATCAAGACCTATTTCCTGCCCCTCCATATGACTGTTCAGGCTTTGCAGGACGGGGCGTATTTCCATCTGATTTTCCACCAGTTTGACCATCAAACCCTGTTCAGCCTTCATCTGATCGGTCAGGATCGACAGTTTGTCCACCAATGCCATCAGGGTATGTTGTGCGGAACCCCGGCCCTCCTCCGAGCGGGAAATGGTACGTTGCAGATTTTCTAGGCTGTCGGCGGTCTGCTCCAATAGCGCCTGGACATATGCCGGCACCGATTGATCGCCCTCTGCCAAGCCGATACCCGTGGATAGGCGCGTATAGCTCGACAACCATTCTTCCAGGTCATTGTAAAAACGATTCTGCGCATGGCTGGCCTGTAATTCCAGAAATCCAAGCACCAGGCTGCCGGCCAGGCCGAATAGGGAGGATGAAAAGGCAATCGACATGCCATTCAATGGCGATTGCAATCCTTCCTTCAATTCAGAAAAAACGCTGGCTAAATCCCCCCCCGAGATAGAAAGACTGCCGATCGTCTTGCCTACCGCGCCGACCGTCTCGAGCAAGCCCCAGAAGGTACCCAGCAGGCCCAGAAAGATGAGCAAGCCGATCAGGTAGCGCGACATATCACGGCTTTCATCCAGCCGGGAATGAATTGAATCTAGTATTGAACGCGTGGATAACGCCGATAGGGATATCCGCCCGGGCCCAGAGGAGCGTTCCCCCAGCATGGTCGCCATGGGCGCTAAAAGGGTAGGTTGCCGCTGCACGGACAATCCGGGGTCCGAGCGGCGAAAGATCTCAACCCACTCCACTTCCGGCCGCAGCATCAGAACCTGTCGAAAGGCATAGGCGATGCCGAAAACCAAGGTCGCCAGGATCAGTCCATTCAAAATTATGTTAGCTTGAAAGGCCCGGATCAGCGGCAAATACAGCAACATGGCCGCGCCGGCCACCAGGGCCAGGAAAATCAGCATACGAGCCAAGTAACGATCAGGCCGGGTCATAGCGCTGTCTTCTCCACTACCATGGAGCCCGCAATCCTGCCCGTATCATTCGACACCCTCTCTCCCGCCCAATTCAGCTTCCAGCCATGACGCAGCAGACGGCGCCCACCAACCCACTATCTCCCGAGCAGCACGATATCAACGCGGTCCGGCACATCGCCATCCCGGGCAATGCCCAGGGCACGCACGTCGATGCGTGTACTGCGCAAGCCATTCTCGATTAGAAACGAACGCACAGCCAAGGCTCGGGACAAGGACAGCCGCCGCGCTTTGGAAGCATCGGCCCCTGTACCTTTCGCATAAGCCTCCAATCGCAGGCGCGCCTCGGTCGGCGCCACTTTGTCCGCCATGGCCTTCAAGCGGTCTTCATCGTCACGGGTCAAGGCGGAACTACCGGCACGAAAGCGTACCTGCCCAAAATTATCGCCCGACGGCGTAAGAGCGGCGAGACGTTGCCGTTTTGCCTTTGCGGGTTCGACAGCGCGGGGTGCGGCGGCGGATGTGGTGATCTCGGCGGATTTCTCAACTTTGCCCATGGCCACAGATGGAGGCGGAGGCGGAGGCGGAGGCGTGACCGCCGTCGACGGCGCCTTCCAGGCCGGCATGACCTGCGGTGGTGGTGGTGGTGGTGCAAGACGCGCCGGCTTGGCAGGCGCCTCCTTTGCCGGTACTACGCGTACAGGCACGGCCGGAGGCGCCGGCGCGCGCGCAAGGCCTTTCCGCTTAACCTTCGGTAAAGCGACCACAGGCATTCGGACCGGCGGCGACGGTAGCAGCGCCACCGCTGGTGGCGCCTTCACCGCCCTAACGCGCGTCGATGCAGACGCCGACGCCGACGCCAGGGGCCGTGTGGGCGCCGGGCCAGGCTGCCTGAGGGTAAAGTGGGGCACCGGCGGTGTCAGATGCAAATTAGGAATTTGCAGCCTCCGGACACCCAGTCGGCCGGCCAAATCGGGTTGCAGGGACAGTGCCGGCGCGGCAGACGCGGCAGCAGGGTCGTCAAAAATGGCGCTGAGATTGATCGTGACCCCGGATAACCCCTGGCCTCCGATAAAAACCGTCGGCTGCGCCACGGCCATTTGGCTGCCAAGCGCGGCCACGAAAGCCGCAAAAAATAGCAACGGCCGACAAGACATCAGAGCGCGATGCAGGATTTGAAGGGGGCTGCAGATTGAACCAAGGTTTCTTTTCATGAGGCTTTCG
>CAUZBE010000290.1:0-4617 GCA_963577885.1 Alphaproteobacteria bacterium | reverse complement strand
TGGGCGGTCAGATCGGCGGCGGAGGTGGCGGGAAGCACTCCATGGGCGGCGGCGGCGGTAATTTTCTTCGCCTCCAGGTCATAGCCGATCACCGTATAGCCCAGGTCGCACAGGCGCCGGGTGAGGGGAAGCCCCATCAGCCCTAGGCCGATGAAACCGATGACCGGTTTGGCCTGGCTCATGGCAACAGCGCCAATGCGGCTAGTTGACGCCGCAAGGCCGCCGCGCCGGTGAAGTGGATGCCGTGAAAGCCCAAGGCTCGGGCGCTCTCCACATTGGCGGCCATGTCATCGATAAAAACGGTGCGTTCCGGTGTCAGATTATAACGCTCGCAGGCCAGGTGAAAGATTTTCGGGTCGGGCTTTGCCACCCCTTCTAGGCCGGAGATCACCAGGCCATCGAACCAGTCCAAAAAGGCAAATTGTTCCGTGGCGTGGTGCCAGGTCTCCGCGGACCAGTTGGAAATCACATACAGGGGCGTTCCCCGGGCCCGCAATTCTGAGACCACCGCCAGGCTGTCTTCAAGGGCGCCGTTCAACGTTTCGGCCCAGCGGTACCAATAGGCCTCGATCAACTTGGCGTGCTGGGGTAGGCGGGCGGAGAGCTCGGCCACGCCCTGCTGCAACGGCTTGTCCGCATCGACCCCGCGCAGCCAATTGTATAAGTCGATCTCGTCGAGAAAGCGGGCGATCTCGTCATCGCTGCCGAACAGCTTGCGGTAGAGATGATAGGGGCTCCAATCGATCAACACTCCGCCCAGGTCAAAGACGACGGCATGGATTTCGCCGTCATTTCCCGGCCCGTTATTTGCGGGCGCCGCGTTCAGTTTGCCACCTTGATTAAGCGCCCGCTAGCCCGGCGCACCTGTTCCCCATCGACGTTACGGATGTATTCCAACGCCATGCCCGTGCCTGAGAGGCTGCGGCGGTAGGTCTGGGTCTCATGCTGGCCATCGGCATAAATCTGCAGGCTGACGATATGCAGGGTGTGGTCCTTGACGAAGGCCCAGGCGAAGGGCGCCGCGCTGTTCAGGGGATCGCCATTGGCCGTGGCGCGCCAGACACTCTGGCGCACGGGGGCAAATTGCATTTCCGTGATTTTCAATTTTTCCCGGGGATTGTTGGGATCGCCCTTTTGCCGCTGCAGCGTGTTCCAGACAATGGCAAAGCCGCCGCCGGTGTCGGTGCGGACGGTGACGTCGATATCCCGGCTGGTCAGGCGGAAATTGGTGCTGACCTCGCTTTCGGAGATCGCGTTGCCCTGCCAGACGCCCTGAAAAGCGGCAATTCCCACATCCGTGGCCCTGGCGGCGGTACTGGGCCAGAGCAGCAGCAACAAACATAGGCATGCGAGGGCGCGGGGCATTAGCCGTTCTCCGTTTTACTGACCGAATGTGCTCTAGCAAAGCCCATGGTCTGACGCAAGGCCTCGCCCAAAACCATTGCCCCGGCAACGGCGATATTCAAAGACCGGGCGCCGGCCTGCATGGGGATGCGCAGGCGCGCATCAGCCCGGTCATGAACTGCCTCCGGTACGCCCGCCCCTTCCTGCCCCAACAGGATGACGTCATCGGCCTGGAAGGCGAATTCGGCATAGGGCGAGGCGCTTTTCGTGGTCGCCAGGATCAACCGGCCGGCCGTGGCAGGCAAAAAATCATCCCAGGAATTGTGCCGTTGCAGCGTCGCCTGCCCGGCGTAGTCCATGGCGGCCCGGCGCAATTGTTTGTCGGTAAAAGTGAAGCCGCAGGGTTCGATAATATCTAGGGGCACGCCTAGGCAGGCGCACAGGCGGATAAGAGTGCCAGTGTTTTGTGGAATATCGGGTTGATAGAGTGCGAGGCGCATGCCCCAGCATGGCCGATTCGCTACTGTCTTGCCAGCCCCCGGGACACGATAGCGGGTTCGATAAGCGGTAGCACTTTACAGATCGTCCATGGCTGGACAAATGCCCAGCGGCATGACAAATAAGGATCCGTAAATCTCCCAACGAATTCAGAGTAAGGTGAGTGAGCAATGACGGATAGCACGGGCGGGGACGGGCACGACCCCAGCCGCCGGGATTTCCTTTATGTGGCCGCGGGTGGCCTTGGCGCCGTTGGTGCGGCTGGCTTTGTCTGGCCGTTGATTGATCAGATGAACCCCTCGCGGGACGTTCTGGCCCTATCCTCGATCGAGGTCGATTTGTCCGGGATCGAGCTAGGTCAATCCATCACCGTCAGTTGGCGCGGCAAGCCGGTCTTCATCCGTCACCGTACCGAGGACGAAATCACCAAGGCCAAGGCCGTCCCGCTGACCGACCTGCCGGATCCCGAGACCGATGCGGCCCGGGCGCAGAAGCCGGAATGGCTGATCATGGTCGGGGTCTGCACCCATCTGGGCTGCGTACCCCTGGGCCAACAGGGTGAATATAACGGATGGTTCTGCCCTTGCCACGGCTCCCACTATGATACGTCGGGGCGCATCCGCAAGGGACCCGCGCCGCTTAATCTTGCGGTGCCGGACTATGCTTTCCTGGACGACAGCAACATCAAGATCGGCTAGGGGCGCAGATGTCAGGTCATTCAAGCTTTCAATCGAACAATGCCGTTATCAAATGGATTGAATATCGGCTGCCGATCTTCAGTTTCGTCAACGAAGCCCTGGTGGTCTATCCGACACCAAAAAATCTGAACTACTGGTGGAACATGGGATCCCTGGCTGGCGTCATGCTGGTGGTGCAAATCGTCACCGGCATCGTTTTGGCCATGCATTATACGCCCCATGCGGACCTGGCCTTCGCCAGCACCGAGCATATCATGCGTGACGTTAATTATGGCTGGTTGCTGCGCTATATGCATGCTAACGGCGGTTCCATGTTCTTTGCCGTGGTCTATATTCATATCTTCCGGGGCATGTATTACGGTTCGTACAAGGCGCCGCGGGAGCTGTTGTGGTGGCTGGGCATAATCATCTTTATCCTGATGATGGCCACGGCCTTCATGGGTTATGTGCTGCCCTGGGGCCAGATGAGTTTTTGGGGCGCCACGGTGATCACTAACCTGTTCTCCGCCGTACCGTGGGCAGGTGAAGCAATCGTTGGCTGGCTGTGGGGCGGCTTCGCCGTCGCGCAGCCGACCCTGAACCGGTTTTTCAGCCTGCATTACCTGCTGCCCTTCGTAATCTTCGCGGTGGTTTTCCTCCATCTCTGGGCTCTGCACGTGCACAAGTCGAACAATCCCCTAGGCATCGATATCAAGGGACCGCAGGACACCATCCCCTTTCACCCGTACTACACGGTCAAGGATATGTACGGCATGGGGGTCTTTGGCATCATTTTTGCCTTGCTGCTGTTCTTCGCTCCCAATCTTCTGGGGGAGCCGGATAACTACATCCCGGCCAATCCCCTGGTAACGCCTACGCACATCGTGCCGGAATGGTATTTCCTGCCGTTCTACGCCATTCTGCGGGCCATCCCGGATAAGCTGTTCGGCGTCATCGCCATGTTCGCGTCGCTGCTGATCCTGTTCGTGCTGCCTTGGTTGGACACCTCCAAGGTACGTTCGGCGCGTTTCCGCCCGGTCTATAAGATGCTGTTCTGGGCCTTTTTCATCGATTGTTTGGTGCTTGGTTATATTGGCGGCCAGCCGGCGGAGGGAGTTTTCATCGTCATTGGACGCCTGGCCACGGCGCTGTACTTCTTGTTCTTCCTGGTCCTGCCCTTCATTGGCTCGTTCGAACAGCCGAAAAAGCTACCGGAATCGATATCCACGGCCGTGCTGGAGAGCCATGGTGGCGGGGGTGGTGCCGGTAGTGGCGTACCCGAAGGGGCCGCGGCCAAGGCGGGGGATCGGAGCTGATGCGTGGTTTTGCTTTTATCGCGGCCCTTGCGGCCCTAATCGTTGCTGCCATTTCGCCCGGTGTTCTTGCGTCGGGCAATGCGGAGGACCCCAAGGAAGTCACGTGGAACCACGGCGGTCCCTTTGGCACCTTTGACCGCGCCGCCCTACGGCGGGGCCTGCAGGTTTACCGGGAAGTCTGTGCCAGTTGCCACGGCTTGCGGTTCATTGCCTTCCGCAATCTGCTAGACATCGGTTTGAACGAGGACCAGGTCAAGGCTATCGCGGCGGAATACACCGTAATCGACGGCCCCGACGACGAAGGCGAGATGTTCGAGCGTCCGGGCAAACTGTTCGACTACCTGCCGGCGCCTTTCGCCAATGAAAAAGCGGCCCGGGCCGTTAACAACGGTGCCATGCCGCCCGATCTGTCGCTCATCGTCAAGGCCCGGAAGGGTGGGGAGAACTATATTTATTCCATCCTGACCGGCTATGCGGAGCCGCCCGGCGACGTGACCCTGGCTGAAGGAATGGCCTATAATCCCTATTACCCCAATCACCAGATCGCCATGGCGCCGCCCCTTGACGACGAGTCAGTGGATTATGCGGACGGCACAACAAATTCCCGCGACCAGATTGCCCATGACGTGGTCAATTTTCTGGCCTGGGCGGCAGAACCCTCCCTGGAGGAACGCAAAAGCATGGGTGTCAAGGTGATCCTGTATCTGATCGTTCTGACCCTGGTGTTGTACGGCGTCAAACGCAAGGTCTGGGCCAAACTGCATTAATGCGGTCGAAAAATT
>CAUZBE010000289.1:0-4650 GCA_963577885.1 Alphaproteobacteria bacterium | reverse complement strand
CCACCGCTTCTGCAGGCCGCACTTCGCCCTTGGCCAGAAAATCCACCATTTCGCGCGCTGTTTTGCGCCACAACTCGGTCATGCGCTCTCCCCTTTCTTCCCGCTGAAATGCGCTTGCACGGCTTGCGCCCCGCGAAGTGCCTTCTATACTGCCTCAGCCTACCATCACAATAGCGGGAAACAGTAATGGTTGACGTTCGTTATGACGTGCTTGGCATCGGCAACGCGATTGTCGATGTTCTGGTTCCGGCCGAGGATGCTTTTCTGGTTGAACATGGACTGGTCAAGGAAGGCATGACCTTGATCGACGCGGACCGCGCCGAACAGCTTTATGCGATCATGGGGACGGGTACGGAAAGTTCCGGCGGGTCGGCCGCCAACACGGTCGCCGGCGTGGCGGCCTTGGGCTGCCGCGTCTGTTTTGTCGGCAAGGTGCGCGACGATCAATTGGGAAATATATTTGCCCGTGACATTCGCGCCGTAGGGGTGGATTTTCATTCGGCGCCCGCGACGGAGGGGCCGCCGACCGCCCGCTGTTTGATCATCGTCACGCCCGATGCCAAACGCACCATGAACACCTTTCTGGGCGCCTGCGTCGAACTGGGACCACAGGACGTTGACGAAGAACTGATCGCGGCCTCGGCCATCACCTATTTGGAAGGCTATCTGTGGGACCCCCCCGGCGCCAAGGTCGCCTTTATCAAAGCCATGGGTGCGGCCAGGGCGGCGGGCCGTAAAGTTGCCTTAAGCCTATCTGATGGGTTTTGCGTCGACCGTCACCGGGGCGAATTTTTGGACCTGGTGCAGCATCACGTGGATATTCTGTTCGCCAACGAGCAGGAGATTACCTCGCTATATCAGACCGACAGCTTTGATACCGCCCTGCAGGCGGTCCGCGGCCAATGCGAGATTGCCGCCTTGACCCGTTCGGAAAAAGGGGCCGTTATCGTTGCCGGTGACGAAACCCATGTCGTCGATGCCTGGCCGGTCGATCACGTGATCGATACCACCGGCGCCGGCGATCTTTACGCGGCTGGTTTCCTGACCGGATTGTCCCAAGGGCGCGGCCTGCCCGAATGTGCGGCCATGGCGGGCATTTGCGCGGCGGAGGTCATTTCCCACATGGGCGCCCGGCCGGAAGCTGATCTGCAGGCATTGATGAAGAAAAATTTTGGCTGATCCGGACTGCGGCCAAGACCATAAGAGGGTGTTTTGCTATGCGTGATCTGCAACTTCCTGGCCGTTCCACCGCCCATTCCAGCAACGGTATGGCGGCGACTTCCCACCCCCTCAGCACGCTGGCGGCGCTAGATGTTTTACGCCGGGGCGGTAACGCGGTCGATGCCGCCGTCACCGCGTGTGCCGTGCAATGCGTCGTGGAGCCCATGTCGACGGGGATCGGCGGCGATTGCTTTGCCTTGCTGGCGCCAGGCGGTGGACCGGAGGTCATCGGCTTCAACGGCTCCGGCTGGGCGCCCAAGGCCTTGACGGCCGAACATTTGCTGCAACAGGGGATCTCGAGCGTCGAAGTGCAATCGCCCCATTCGGTAACCGTGCCTGGCGCCATCGATGCCTGGGACACGCTGTTACGCGATCACGGCACCATCGACCTGGATCAGGCCTTGCAGCCCGCCATCGGTTATGCCGAGGACGGCTGGGCCGTGACGCCGCGCGTTGCTACGGATTGGGGACGCAACGAGGCAAAACTGTCGGCGGATGCATCGTCGGCGGCAAAGTACCTGGCCGATGGGAAAGCGCCAAAAGCGGGCGAAAAATGGAGCCTGCCGGAACTGGCGGAAACCCTGCGTACGATTGCCAAGGCGGGGCGGAGCGGTTTCTATGAAGGCTGGGTGGCCGAGGATATTGTGACATATTTAAGCGGCCTGGGCGGTTGTCACGCCCTTGATGATCTGGCGGAAATGCGCGGCGAGTACGTCAAGCCCATTTCAACCGATTACCGTGGCCATACCATGTTGCAAATTCCACCAAACGGCCAGGGTATTACCGCCCTGATTATGCTGAACATCTTGGCCGGCTACGACCTGGCAGACTTGGACCCGCACGGCGTCGCGCGCCTGCATCTGGAGACGGAGGCCTCGCGCATGGCCTATACTGCGAGGGACCGTTATGTCGCCGACCAGCGCCATGCGGACGTTCCCGTCGAACATATGCTATCGGCGGAATTCGCAGCTGAAATGCGGGCCCCGATCAGTCCCGACCGCGCCGTTTCGGCGCCGGAGGCGACGGGCCCGGCCTACCGCGACACGATTTATTTGACCGTGGTGGATAAGGACCGCAACGCTATTTCCTTCATCAACTCGCTTTATATGGCGTTCGGCTCCGGCCTGACGGCGCCCCGTTCGGGCGTGTGTCTGCAAAATCGTGGCGCCGGATTTCGGGTCGAACCGGGCCATCCCAACAATGTTGCCCCGCGTAAACGGCCCCTGCATACGATCATTCCCGGCATGTGCATGAAAGATGGCAAGGTTGCCTACTCCTATGGCGTCATGGGCGGCGGTTACCAGCCGGTTGGGCACACCCACGTGCTCACCAATATGATCGATTTCGGCATGGACCCCCAGGAGGCCCTGGATAGCCCCCGGGTCTTCCATATCTCGGGCCGCCTGGATGTGGAACGGGGCCTCAGCGACGATATCGTGGCCGGATTGGCGGCCCTTGGTCACGAAGTGGGCCGCCCGGACATGCCCTGGGGTGGCGGCCAAATTATCGCCATTGATTGGGAAAACGGCACCCTAATCGGCGGCTCGGATCCGCGTAAGGACGGCTGCGCCCTGGGCTACTGACCCAGGTTGCAGGCCGGGGCCTTCCGTGTCCAGGCGCCAAATTCAACCACAAAACCAGACTTTATCGGGCCTGCGAAAAGTATGGGTTGTTTCGTAATTAAATTATAATCATCCAACGTGCGATTTTAAGGGATGTGTGATTTTCGCTATATTGTTAACGAAAGTTAGATAGTAAGATCAGGCACAATAACGAATTATGCTGATCGAGGAGTCCATACGTGTCCAGTCAGGTATCAAGTTCCGGCAAACGGGCTAAGCTGAGCCCGGATGAAGTTGACGTTGTTGTTGTCGGTGCTGGTTTCTCGGGTCTTTACTTGCTGCACAAACTGCGGGCGCTGGGAATGCGGACGCGAGTGTTCGAGGGTGCGAGTGGGGTGGGCGGCACTTGGTATTGGAACCGGTATCCGGGCGCCCGTTGCGATGTGGAGAGCATGCAGTACTCGTACTCATTCTCCGAGGAATTGCAGCAGGAATGGCAATGGAGCGAGAAATTCTCCGCGCAACCCGAGATCCTCCGTTATGCCGATCACGTGGCCGATCACTTCGACCTGCGCCGCGATATACAGTTTAATACCGAGGTCACAGCCGCACATTTCAACGAAACGGGCCGCTGCTGGAACGTCGAGACCAGCCGTGGCGACCGGGTCTCCGCCAAATTTCTCGTCATGGCGACGGGCTGCCTTTCGTCCACCCGCATGCCGGATTTCAAGGGGCTGGAAAAATATAAGGGAAAGACCTACCACACCGGCAGTTGGCCCCATGAAGAGGTGGATTTATCAGGCCAGCGGGTTGGTATTATCGGCACCGGCTCCTCGGCCATCCAGGCCATTCCCGTGATCGCCGAGCAGGTGGGCCATTTGACCGTGTTCCAGCGTACGCCGAACTATTCAATCCCCTCTCGCAATGGCGCAATGACGCCTGATTACGAGGATAAATGGAAATCTGATTATGAATCCTATCGCGACGCAGCGCGCAAAAGTAAAAATGGGGTTCTGGCCAATCCTAACGATGTATCGGCCTTGGCTGTTTCCGAAGAGGAACGGGAGCAGGTGTATGAGGCGCGCTGGGAGGGCGGCGGCACGTATTTTATGGCGGCCTTCAACGATTTGGCGACTAGCCAGCAATCCAACGACACGGCGGCCGCGTTCGTGCGCGACAAGATCCGCGCTATCGTCGATGAGCCGGAGGTGGCGGAACTGCTGGCGGCGAAAGACTACCCCATCGGCACTAAGCGGATCTGCGTGGATACCAATTATTTTGAGACCTTCAACCGCGACAATGTGACGCTGGTCGATGTCAAGGACGCGCCGATCGAGGAGATTACCGAGACCGGCCTGGTTACCAGCGGGCAGCATTTTGAATTTGACGCGATCATATTCGCTACCGGTTTTGACGCCATGACCGGCACCTTGCTGAAAATGGACATCCAGGGGCGCGGTGGCCTCACCTTGGGCGAGAAATGGGAGGCCGGCCCGCGGACCTACCTGGGGCTGATGTCGGAAGGTTTTCCGAACATGTTCATGATCACCGGGCCCGGCAGTCCCTCCGTCCTTTCCAACATGATGGTTTCCCTGCAGCAGCACGTGGACTGGGTGGTGGACAGCCTGGAATACCTGCGTTCGGCCGGGCTCGATATCATCGAACCCCAGCGGAAGGCCGAGGATGAATGGGTCGAGCATGTTAACGTCGTTGCCCATCAGACGCTGTATCCGCAAGCCAACTCTTGGTATATGGGCGCGAATATCCCCGGCAAACCGCGCCTGTTCATGCCCTATATCGGCGGTGTTGGTGCCTACCGCGAGGAATGCGACGAGATTGTGGCCAAGGGCTATAAAGGCTTCCACCT
>CAUZBE010000288.1:0-4687 GCA_963577885.1 Alphaproteobacteria bacterium | reverse complement strand
AGATGGTCTTGACCGGCCGCATGATGACGGCGGAGGAAGCCGAGCGGGCGGGCTTGGCCAGTCGGGTCGTGCCCCTGGATGATTTGCTGGATGAAGCCGTGACGGTAGCGGAAAAAATCTGCCGACAATCCCAACCCATCGTGATGATGGCCAAGGAATGCGTCAACCGGGCCTATGAAACGACCTTGGCGGAAGGCGTCCGATTCGAACGGCGAATGTTCCATTCCGCCTTTTCGACGGAAGACAAGATGGAGGGCATGGCCGCTTTCATGGAGAAACGGGCCGCGCAATTCAAACACCGATAAGGACTTTACACAGGGCAGATATGAGTTTGACGGCATGCGGGCGGCGGCACGATCTAATATGGCTCCATTTTTGAACACGGGCACGGTCCCGATTTGTTGGCAGTTTCTGTTCGGAGTATCGTTGTGAAAAGTTCTGTCGGGGAAGGCTGCTAGGCGCCATGAAACTACTTTCGGGAAATAGTAACCGGCCTTTAGCAAAGGCTATTGCCGTGTATTTGGAAACGCCGCTGACCAATGCGGACGTGCGGCGCTTTTCCGATATGGAAGTGTTCGTCGAAATCCATGAGAACGTGCGCGGAGAGGACGTTTTCATTATCCAGTCGACCTCTTCGCCGGCGAATGACAACTTAATGGAATTGCTGGTCTGCATCGATGCCTTGCGCCGCGCCTCGGCTCGCCGCATTACCGCCGTGCTGCCCTATTTCGGTTATGCCCGCCAGGACCGCAAGCCCGGTCCCCGCACGCCGATTTCCGCCAAACTAGTGGCTAATCTGATCGCTACTGCCGGGGCCAACCGGGTTCTGACCATGGATTTACACGCCGGCCAGATCCAGGGCTTTTTCGATATTCCCACTGACAATCTATATTCTGGCCCAGTTTTCACCCGCGAGATCGCCGAAAAATACGGGGATGAAAATCTGGTCATGGTGTCGCCGGATGTAGGCGGCGTGGTGCGCACGAGGGCCCTGGCCAAGCGGCTGAATGCTGATCTGGCAATTATCGACAAACGGCGGGAAAGAGCCGGCATGTCCGAAGTTATGAATATTATCGGCGACGTGGACGGACGGACCTGCGTGATCGTCGATGATATTGTCGATTCCGCCGGCACCTTATGCAATGCGGCCGATGCTTTGAAAAATGCCGGTGCAACCAGGGTTCTGGCCTATATCACCCATGGCGTCCTATCAGGTGGTGCCGTGGCACGGGTTACGGCATCGGCGCTGGAACATCTTTCCGTGACAGATTCCATTGCTGCCACCGACGCCATGCGCCATGCCCGCAACCTTCGCACGATCCCTATCGCGCCTCTGTTGGGTGAAGCTATCCGCCGCATCAGCGAAGAAACCTCGGTCTCGTCACTATTCGAATAGTTCTGGCATCCGCCGCCAAAGGGTTTGAATTCTTCCGGTAATCCGAGTATATGGGCGGCTTCCTACGGCCCGTGCGCGCTTGGCCCCGGAATTTTAACGGTTTGACCGTGGCGCCCCTGGAGGCCGCGAAGCCGTTTCCGGACCGTCGAAGCCATTTTGCGGATGCCGTCTATTATCGGAGCAAGCAAAAATGTCTGAAGACGCCATTATAGTTGAATTACGTGACCGGGTCGGCAAGGGGGCCGCCCGGGCGGCAAGGCGCGAAGGTCTGATACCCGGCGTGGTCTATGGTGCAAAATTGCCGCCCCAGCCGATTACGGTCAGCCGAAAGCAAATGGATAGTTTGCTGCAAAAGCCGGGGCTTTTTAATACTCTGTTCGAACTGCAAGCCGGCGATAAGAAGCAACAGGTTCTACCCCGCGATGTGCAACTGGATGTAGTCACGGATATCCCCTTGCACGTGGATTTTCTGCGGCTATCGGATAGGACCGAAATCACCATCAATGTCCCCGTGGTCTTTGTAAATGAAGATCAATCGGAAGGTTTGCGCCAGGGCGCCGTGCTGAATATTGTTCGCCATCAGATCGAAGTACGTTGTTTGGCGGGTGCTATTCCGGCCTCGATCGAAGTTGATTTGGCTGGCTCGGTGATCGGTGATTCCATTCATATCGGCGCCGTACAATTGCCCAAAGGCGTCGTGCCGACCATTTCCGAGCGCGACTTCACCATCGTAACCCTGGCCGCGCCGACCGTTCAGACCGTCGACCAAGAAGTGGGTGAAGGCAAAGAGGGCGTGGAAGATGCAGAGGGCGAGGCAAGCGCGGAAGAGACGGCCGAGGATACCGAAGAAAGCTAAGCCGTACGTTTTGGCAGCCAAGCCTTTGTGAGGGAATTTTTAAAACTGGCGCATCATTTGCGGCCAGTTATAGGATCTGAGCGTATCCACAAGGTACATGCTGTAGGAGCGCGCACCATGTTATTGGTGGTGGGGTTGGGCAATCCCGGAAACACGTATGCCGACAATCGGCATAATGTCGGTTTCATGGCGGTGGATGAAATTATCCGCCGCCATGGCTTTGCCCCACCGCGCCGGCGCTTTCAAGGATTGGTCAGCGAAGGCCTGCTGGCGGGGCAAAAAGTCGTGGCCCTGAAGCCCCAGACATTCATGAACGAATCCGGCCGCAGCGTCGGTGCGGCCGCACGGTTCTTTAAAATCGACGCGGACCATATTGTCGTCTTCCATGACGAGTTGGACCTAGAGCCAGGCAAACTTCGCGTCAAGAATGGCGGCGGACTGGCCGGGCACAACGGTCTGAAAAACCTGGCAGCGCACATCGGCAGGGATTTTCGCCGGGTGCGACTGGGGGTCGGCCATCCCGGCCACAAGGACAAGGTCTTGCGCTATGTACTGCAGGATTTTGCCAAAGCAGACGATGCATGGCTTGACCCGCTATTGGCTGCCGTGGCCGAGGCGGCCCCCCTGTTAAGCGATGGCGATGATGCGTCTTTCGCCTCCAAGGTGGCTTTAATCCTGAAACCGCCAGAGCATAAACCACGGCCGGCGCCATCCATCGTGGACAAGAATCAATCGTCCGATTGATCGCCTTGAAGATTGCGCCACCAGCGCATGATGCTGACAATATTGCCGTAGTCATCCGTCCAGACCCTGCGTCCCGGGCGGGCGGCAAGCCGTCGCCATTTGCCGCCCAAAATCGCAGAGTCGAGATCCGGGGGCACATTCTGCGCCATGGACAACCGGCCATCGCCCATCACGATCCGGGCCTCGGGCGTGCAATCGGACAGAAAATGGAAATAACCCTTGTCCCGGGCAAGGGAGACCACCAGGGGGCAATTTCATAAAACATCCAACGCTGTCCTGACTATCGGTAACAGGCCGCCGAGCCAACACCGAGCCCAACGCCCCCGACCGCGTGAAATTGGGGGCCATGGCCGCGAATATCTGACCCAAGGGGCCCTTGCGGTGATAATAGGCCAACGACATGCAGCGGCGCGCCGGATCGACAAATTATAGACCGTGCTGCGTGGTGCCATGCATGAAGACCAATCTCTTATCCCCGCGCTCGCCTTGGGAGATGACCCGGCTGACACAAAAGAAACTGCGGCCAGCAGCGATCTAGTCGGATTTATGGTCATAGACTCCGGCCAGCAGGGTGGCCTGAAAGAATACCATGGCGATATTCCATACCGCCGGCGAACCGCCCAAGAGCGGCAGCACCATCTTGGCAAACATGGGCTATACCCAAAACAACAACAGGGCGCCCAAGCCCAGTCTCACGGCGTAAAGTGCCAGCATATGAAATTAAACCAGTGATCCTCAGCGATCGATTCGTGGTCCAGCCAAGCTTTATATCCAGGACTGGACAAACCCGTTCCGCGGCGGTATGCCCCGCTGTTCCCTGTAATTTCCGCCCATGGGGCGCATACGGAGCAGCGAATGGGTTTTAAATGCGGCATCGTTGGGCTGCCCAATGTGGGGAAATCAACCCTGTTCAATGCGCTGACCAGGACGGCGGCGGCGGCGGCGGAAAATTATCCCTTTTGCACCATCGAGCCTAATGTGGGTCAGGTGCCCGTTCCGGATCCGCGCCTGGGATGCCTGGCGGCAATCGCCAAGCCGAAAAAAATCGTGCCTACCTTATTGGCCTTTGTCGATATCGCCGGGCTGGTGCGCGGTGCCTCGAAAGGCGAAGGCCTGGGCAATCAGTTTCTGGGCAATATTCGCGAGGTCGACGCCATCCTGCATGTGTTGCGTTGTTTCGAGGATGACGATGTCACCCATGTGGATGGCCGCATAGATCCCGTCAGCGACGCCGAAACGGTGGATACGGAGCTGATGTTGTCGGATCTAGAAAGCCTGGAACGACGCACCCACGCGGCCGTCAAACGCCAGCGCGGCGGCGATAGAGAGGCCTCGGCGCAATTGGACCTCATGGGCCGTATAATCGAGGCCCTTCAGGAAGGCCGGCCGGCGCGAGATGTAAAAATCACGGCAAACGAGGCCAAAGACTTTCAGCAATTGCAATTATTGACCGGCAAACCGGTGCTCTACGTTTGCAATGTTGATGAAGCCTCCGCCGGTCGCGGCAATGAATTCAGCCAGCAGGTAGAGGCCGTGGCGGCGCGGCAAAACGCCGGCGTTGTGGTGATTTCCGCCAGTATCGAGGCGGATTTGGCGCAACTGGATGATGGCGAGGAGAAAGACGCCTTTCTGTCGGACCTTGGGCTGGCCGAAGCCGGCCTGGACCGGGTCATTCGGGCCGGCTACGGCCT
>CAUZBE010000287.1:0-4691 GCA_963577885.1 Alphaproteobacteria bacterium | reverse complement strand
GAAACCCTGACCCGCCGTCTTGGACAAGCGGTGGGCAGAATAAAATGGAGCCGAACATGGCGAACGAAAAACAAAATGTGCAGGATGTGTTTCTCAATCATGTCCGCAAAGTAAAATCCCCAGTAACCGTATTTTTGGTAAACGGCGTAAAATTGCAGGGCTTTATTTCTGGATTTGATAATTTCTGTCTTTTATTGCGACGGGACGGACATATCCAGTTGGTATACAAACACGCCATATCCACGGTGATGCCGGCCCAGCCAATCCAATTGTATGATGCGTCCGAAGAAGAAGAAGAGCCGGCGTGAGCGGCCTGGATAACGGACACGGGAACAACAACGGCGAGAACCAGTGCGGGGTTGCGGACGGCGATGGCGCCGGTCGTACCCTGATTATTCATCCATCGCTCAAGGCCGCGGCCAGCAGCGCGGGCCGCCTGCCACAAGCACAACTTGACGAAGCCGAGGGTCTGGCTAACGCCATTGGCTTAGCCGTCATCGAGGCTCAAATCATCACAGTCAACCGGCCGCGCCCGGCGACCTTGTTCGGTAAGGGCAAGGTGGAGGAGCTGGCCGCCCTGGTCGCCGCCGAGGAGATTGAGGTCGCGGTGCTAGATACCGCCTTGACACCCATTCAGCAACGTAACCTAGAGCGGGCCTGGAAATGCAAGGTGATCGACCGTACCGGCCTGATTTTAGAAATTTTTGCGGATCGTGCCTACACCAAGGAAGGGCGGCTGCAGGTCGAATTGGCGCAATTGACCTATCAGCGCAGCCGTCTGGTTCGTTCCTGGACCCATCTCGAACGCCAGAGGGGCGGCCTGGGCACCGTTGGCGGCCCCGGTGAAACCCAGATCGAAGCAGACCGGCGCTTGATCGACGATAGGGTGGTGCGCCTGGGCCAGGAGCTGGAGGCCGTGGTGCGGACGCGAGAGTTGCACCGCAAGTCCCGCCGTGACGTGCCCTATCCCGTGATTGCACTGGTTGGCTATACCAACGCCGGCAAATCGACCTTGTTCAACCGCCTGACCGGAGCCGAGGTTATAGCCGAGGATCACCTGTTCGCGACCCTGGATCCAACCATGCGCGCTGTTGATATACCGGGCCGGGGCGGGCGCATTATTCTGTCCGATACGGTGGGTTTTGTCTCCGCCTTGCCGACCCAGCTAGTGGCCGCGTTCCGGGCCACGCTGGAAGAGGTTTTGGGTGCCGATATCATCATTCACGTGCGCGATATCATGCATCCCGACAGCGAGGCTCAGAAGCAGGATGTGCTTACAGTCCTGTTGGACCTGGGCGTGAATGAAGCGCGGCGGGATGCCATGATCGAAGTGTTCAACAAGATCGACCAGGCAGGTGAAGATGACCGCCGCCGGATCGCCAATCTGTTTGAACGTTCGCCCCTGGCGGCGGCCGTCTCGGCCCTCAGCGGGGAGGGCTGCGAACAGCTACTGGCCCTAATCGGGCGCGAGGCCGGCCGCCATGAGCGCCCGGTGCGCCTGGCCCTGCCTCATGCCGACGGGGCCATCCTGGCCTGGCTCTATCAGGTCGGTGAAATCGTCGCGCGGCGGGACGACGCAGAATCGGTGTGGTTGGTGGTCAAACTGAACGCCGCCAATGCCGGCCGCCTGGAAAAACGCCTCGGCCGCCCCCTAGATTGGGCCGACTCTGTGGTCAAGGCGGCAGAATAAGCTGAGTTACGGGCAATTACCCCCAGTTACAAGGCTTCGTTGTCGCGTTCGCCGGTGCGGATACGCAGGGCTTGTTCCAGGTCGAGGATGAAAATCTTGCCATCGCCGATCTGGTTGCTGTTGGCAGCTTCGCGAATGGCTTCGATTACCCGCTCGCACAGCTCATTCGGCACGGCGACTTCCAGCTTCAGCTTGGGCACGAAATTGATCTGATATTCCGCGCCGCGGTAGATCTCCGTATGACCACCCTGGCGGCCGTAACCTCGCACTTCGGACGCTGTCAGGCCGTGCACGCCAACGGCGGTTAGGGCATCACGCACCTGATCCAGGCGGTACGGTTTAATCACGGCAACGATCATTTTCATGCGTCCTGCCTCCTCAGTACTGTTTGACCGGCGAAGAAATATATATCAAAGGTCATAGCCACGCTCGCCATGGGCGACCAGGTCCAGGCCCTCGATCTCGTCCTCTTCGTCGACCCGCAGCCCGATGGTGGCGTCAACGACCTTGATGACGATGTAGCTGATCACCACCGACCAAATCAGCACGGCGACCACGCCCAGCAATTGCACGCCGAATTGCTGGCCCATGCCGGTACCCTCGGGCAGGCCCAGGCCGCCTAGACCTGCGCTGGCAAAGATCGCCGTCAACAAGGTGCCCAATGCACCACCGACCCCGTGCACGGCGAACACGTCAAGAGAATCGTCAATTTGGATCTTCTGTTTCACCCATTCAACGGCAAAGTGACAAACCACGCCGGCCGCCACGCCAATGCACAGGGCGCCCAAGGGGCCAACAAAACCCGAAGCCGGGGTGATAGTGGCGAGGCCCGCTACCATGCCCGTAACGATGCCAATCAGAGACGATTTACCATACCGGCGCCTTTCCAGGACGGCCCAGGTCAGGGAGGCCGCGGCCGCGGAGATATGGGTGACCAACATGGCCATGCTAGCGCTGCCGTCGGCCGCCAGGGCGCTGCCGGCGTTGAAGCCGAACCAGCCAACCCAGAGCATTGCGGCGCCAATCATGGTCATGCCTGGATTATGGGGCGGTTGCAGTTCCTTGGGAAAACCACGCCGTCCACCCAGCATTTTCGCCAATAATAGGGCCGAGGACCCCGCCGTGATATGCACGACGATGCCGCCGGCGAAATCCATGACGCCCATATCGGCCAGCCAGCCGCCGCCCCAGACCCAATGGCAGACCGGCGCATAGACCAATAGCAACCACAGGCCGGAAAACAACATTACGGCACCAAACCGAATGCGTTCTACATAGGCCCCGACGATCAAGGCCGGGGTGATGATGGCGAAGGTCATCTGAAACATGACAAAGAGGACTTCCGGGATACTGCCCGACAAGACCTCCGGTCCGATGCCCAGGAGGAACCATTTCTCCGCCCCGCCGATCCAGGCCTGCGCGGCCCCGCCGTCGCCAAAGGCCAGGGCATAACCGCCGATCAGCCACAGAATTGATGCCATGCAGGCAATGGCGAAACAATGCATCAAGACGGACAGGACATTGTTGGCGCGAACCAGGCCGCCATAAAACAACGCCAAGCCAGGCAGGGTCATGAATAGAACCAGGGCCGTGGCCGTCAAAATCCACGCCGTATTAGCGCCATTCAACGCCGCTTCCGCCGCCGCCGCGGGATAACTAAGCAAAAGCGCCGCGAACGTAACCGCTACACCTCTCGACAGCCTGTTGATCATCGTATTCCCCCCATAGACCCAATTTTACCCACTTAATATAGAATAAACTGCAATTGCAGGGCAATTAAACACACTATACGACAGATGGCTTTTTTTATCATCATTGCCGGGCTCGACCCGGTAACCCAGCACAATAAATCTTGGCGTTTGCGGCTCTGTATCCCCGGGTCTCCGATTCACCACGCCCGAGGATGACGTAATGTCGTGTAGTGGGGCAATAACTTGCTGCCAGCGGATAATTTGCGGGAAATTTCAGGCCACCCGTGCGATCATATCAGCAAAGCGCTCCACGAACGCCAGAGCTTCATCCTTGGCCCGTGGTGCCACTAAAACAACCCGGTCAAGGCCCAGGTCGTTATAGCGCAGAATGGTGTCGCCATCGGCGCCATCGAAGGCGAACATGGTGACGTCAATGGATTTGGGATCGCGGCTGGCCACATTGGCCCGGCGCGCCAGATCTGCCATGGCCTCGGGTAGGTCGTCCAACAACACGTCAATGGGCATCCAACCGTCACAAAAATCAACCACCCGTTGGCGGGCCAGGGCCGTAGCGCCGCCAAAAATAATGGGAGGGTAAGGTTTCTGAGCAGGTTTCGGATAGGAAATTATGCGGTCAAAATTGACGAAATCGCCGTGATGGGTTGCTTCCTCCTCAGTCCAAATAACCTTCATGGCTTCAACCTGTTCCTTCATCAGCTTGAAGCGTGTCTCGAAGACGGTGCCATGGTCCTCCATCTCCTCGGCGTTCCAGCCGGCGCCGATCCCAAACAGAAACCGGCCATCCGACAACATATCCAGGGTCGCGACTTCCTTGGCCAGGGTGATGGGGTCCCGTTCGACCACCAGGCAAATGCCAGTGGCCAGTTTCAAGCGTTTGGTGACCCCGGCCGCGACACCAAGGGACACGAACGGATCCGACATATGGGGTAATAGGGTCGGGGTAGTTCGCCGCCGCCAGGATAGGGTGAGCGGCGTTCGGCCGGAATGTGGGTATGTTCCGGGACCCAGAAGGATTCATAGCCAGCCGCTTCCAATGCCACCGCCATGTGGTCGGCCCGAATGCCATAGTCCGTATTGAACGTCATGATCCCTATATCCACCGCCACGCTCCCGCCATTGCCGCACTGTATCAGGAACATTGAAGCGCGTTTACCGGGCCGGGTCCAGTCCGGCTGCTGGATTTAGTACAAGCTTTAAGGGGCGCCGAAGACGTCAACCATCATATCCGCCCTGGCAACACCCGCGAGTAAAATTAAAATATCATGCTCATCGCGTTGATAAATGTTCTT
>CAUZBE010000286.1:0-4710 GCA_963577885.1 Alphaproteobacteria bacterium | reverse complement strand
TGTCTTGATCAACAATGCCGGCGGACAATTTGCCGCCCCCGCCATGGATATTAGTCCCAACGGCTGGCGTACGGTGGTCGATACCAATCTGAACGGCTCCTGGTTCATGATGCAGGCGGCGGCCCGTCAATGGAGGGAGCACAAACAGGCGGGCTGTATCATCAACATGGCGACGGTTCTGGGCATATGCATCAGCGGCATTTCTCACTCCCTGGCCGCGCGGGCCGGTATCATTCATCTGACCCGTGGCTTGTGCGTTGAATGGGCGCCCCATGACATTCGACTGAATTCCCTCGCCATCGGGGTTATCGCCTCGCCGGGTTTGACCCACTACCCGGATTCAGCCCAGCCAAGTTTCGATCACAATCCCCTGCGCCGCATGGGCACGGTGCAGGATATTGCCCAGGCGGCGGTCTATCTGGCGGGGCCGTCGGGGCAGTTCATCAACGGTTCGGTCTTGACCATCGATGGCGGGGCTGATGTGTGGGGGGAATATTGGCCCCTGGGCCGGCCGGAACATTTCAGCGTTGATTATTGATGGGCCGGGGGACTACGCTCGCGGATAGGGATTTTTGGGATGGAAGGACAATAGGATGAGTGGACAGGGCAGGGTTGCCATCGTGACGGGGGCTGGTTCAGGCGTCGGCCGTGGCGCCGCCGTGGCGCTGTTGGGTGAAGGCTATTCCGTAGCCCTTGCCGGCAGGCGGGCGGACGCCTTACAGGAAACTATCGCGGAGGCTGGCGCGGACGGAGAACGCGCCCTGGCCGTGCCCACGGATGTCACCGACCCGGCCTCGGCCGCTGCCCTGTTCGCCGCCACGGTCAAGGTATTCGGCCGCCTGGATCTGTTGTTTAACAACGCCGGCGCCGGCGCCCCGCCCGTGAATTTGGAGGATTTGACCTTCGAACAATGGAGCAGCGTGGTCAACGTCAACCTGACCGGCGTCTTTCTGTGCACCCAGGAAGCCTTCAAGGTAATGAAGGCCCAGAAGCCCATGGGCGGGCGCATTATCAACAATGGCTCTATCTCCGCCCACGCTCCCCGGCCTAATTCGGCGCCCTATACCTCGACCAAGCACGCGGTTACCGGCTTGACAAAATCCACCTCGCTAGACGGACGCAAGTACGATATTGCCTGCGGTCAGCTGGATATCGGCAACGCCGAAACCCCAATGACCGCGCGCATGGTGGGCGGCGTACCCCAGGCCGATGGCTCGATCAAGGCAGAGCCGGTTATGGACGTGGACAATGTCTCTCGCGCGGTGGTCTACATGGCCAGCCTGCCGCCCGACGCTAACGTGCAGTTCTTAACCGTAATGGCCACAAAAATGCCCTTCGTCGGGCGCGGCTGATAGCGTTTTGCCGGGCTTGCAATGGACGGCGCGCTTTCCGCTATTTGCGCGGCCGTTTCTACAAGGCGTCCAAGAAATCGCCAAGCGCGAGGTTGACAGCTTTCGGCTGATCCACGTTCACGCCATGGCCGGCGTCCGCGACGACGACGCTGACGGCGCCCGGAATGTGGCTCGCAATATAGTCGGAGCCGACTAAATAGTCGCTATCGCCATCGCCGATGATGATTAGCGTGGGCACGGCGATGCCGGGTAGGCTGTCGATCACCCGGGCATCGACCTGGCTTAATATGCCCCGCGCGGCGAGGGCCAGGCCGGCGGCCGTATTCTGCAGGCTGACCGTAACCTCGGAATTGCCGCCCAAGGCGTCCAGGCCGCCTTCATCCAGGGATTTCGCCCTGCTTTCGGCCTGCTCGTTCCAGATCACCCGCGCGGCGTCCTTGCGGTAACCGGGGCCACAGCCCTGCAGCACCAAGGCCTTGACTCGTTCGGGGTAGCGCACATTGAATGCCAGGGACATGAAACCGCCCAGGGAGTGGCCGGCAATAACCGCTTTCTCCGCCCCCAAATGGTCCAATAGCGCCTTCATGTCCTCTTCCGTATGGGCTTGGCTGTAGCGGTTTAGTTCGTCCGGGCACTGGGTGGCGCCGTGGCCCCGCATGTCCCAGGGAATAGGGCGATAGTGGTCTTTGAAGGCCTCCGCCTGGCCCCGCCACATCGCCGTCGAGGCGCCAAAACCGTGGCTGAGCAGGATCGGCACCCCGTCGCCGCCGCTATCCTCGAAATAAAGCCGAACACCCTCCCGGTTTAAGTAAGGCATTTTAGGAACTCCCGCTTAACGGCCCAGCAGATTGGCGCCAAAATTGCAGGTTGGGTCCATCTCTGGCTCTAACCAGCCAAGAGGTTTCGCGGCCTCGGAACATGCCCGGGCCAGGAATTGGCCGCTGCCCCGTTCGACATGCAGGGCGCCATCGGCCACCACCACCCGGCCCCGGCTGAGCACCGTGGTGGGCCAGCCCTTAATCTTGATCCCGGCATAGGGCGTATAGCCCACGTCATCATGCAGTATGGCGTGTTCGATGGTCTGTTCCAAATCCGGGTCCCAGATCGCGATGTCGGCGTCGGAGCCCACGGCGATGGTGCCTTTTTGCGGCGACAGGCCATACAGCTTGGCCACATTGGTGGCGGTCAGGGCGACAAAGCGGTTCAGGTCGATGCGGCCCTTGCCCACGCCTTCGGAAAACAGCAGGGGCAAGCGCAGCTCAATGCCCGGTACGCCGTTGGCGATCTGCTTGAAGGTCGGCTCTGGCCCCTCCGCCAGCTTGCCTGTATCATCATAACGATAGGGTGCGTGATCGGAGGAGAACACCGAGAAAGTGCCGTTGGCCAGGCCGCGCCACATGGCTTCCTGGTCGTTGGCATCGCGGGGCGGGGGGCTGCAACAGAACATGGCGCCGTCCATGCCGTCGCGCTTCAGATCATCCGCCGTCAGGAATAGATATTGCGGGCAGGTCTCGGCAAAGATCTTCAGGCCCTTGTTCTGGGCTAGACGGATTTCATCCATCGCCTCTTCCGAGGAGACATGCACCACAAGGATTGGTTGATCCATCAGGCGCGAAAGGGCAATGGCGCGGTGCGCCGCCTCGCCTTCACCGACGCGGGAATGGCTGACGGCATGATACTGGGGCTGCCAATGGCCGCCGTCCAACAGCTTCTGGCTTAGCCAGCGGATCATGTCGTGGTTTTCCGCATGTACCATGACCATGGCGCCTTCGCGCCGGGCTGCCGATAGCACTTCCAGCATTTGGTAGTCGTCCAGGCGCAGGGAATCATAGGTCATATAGACCTTGAAGGAGGTGTAGCCGTCCTTGATCAGGGCTGGCAGCTCCTGGCCAATCACCTGCTCGGTCGGGTCCGAGATGATTAGGTGAAAGCCATAGTCGATCACCGCTTTGGGCCCGGCGCAGGCGTGATAATCCTCCACCGTCTGGCGCAGGGACTGGCCTCTATATTGCGCCGCGAAGGGGATCACCGTGGTAGTGCCGCCAAAGGCGGCCGAGACGGTGCCCGAGTAAAAATCGTCCGCCGTCATCACGCCGGAGGTAGACGACGAGGACTTCTGTTCAATATGGCAATGTCCTTCGACGCCGCCGGGCAGAACTAGCTTACCCGCTGCTTCGATCTCCTGGTCGGCGGTGCCCAGGTTCTCCCCCAATGCCACCACGCGGCCAGCCTTGACCGCTACGTCCGCCTGAAAGGTATCGGCCGCCGTGGCCACGGTGCCGTTGCGGATCAACAGATCAAAATTTGACATGGCCCTCACTCCCTATTGCTAGCCCGCATTCTCCCGCCGAAGACCGGTTCAACGCAACACTTCAAATCCGTTTCTGTGTTAAGATTGCTGTTGCAACATGGAAGGAGGTATGATGATGGCGGACCTGTTGGGTATGGATCCGGCGCGCATTGGCCGGCTGCGCAGCCCGGAGCGGCTGGAATATTTCGATCCGGCCAAGATTTGGGATGTTCTACAGCCCGCCCCCGATTGTACCCTGATCGATATAGGTGCCGGGGTTGGCTTTCTTACACTGCCGTTCGCGCGGGGCTATCCCGCCGCCAAGGCCTATGGCTGCGATATCCTAGAGGGCATGGTTGGATTGCTGGCACAAGACGCCGCCAAACAGGGCCTGGATAATCTCGAAGCGCGGCTGATGCAGCCCTCCGCCGTCGATCTGCCCGATGGCTGCGCCGATATCATCGTCATGGCGCAATTGCACCACGAATTAGATGCGCCTGAGCCCCTGATGGCCGAATGCCACCGGCTATTGGCGCCGGGCGGCACCATCGCAATCGTCGATTGGAAAGACGAGGAGAACGGCAAAAGTCCCGCCAAGGGCCGCCGCGTGCCCGAAACCACCATCCGCGCCCACCTAACCGGCGCCGGTTTCAGCGATATTCAAAGCCACAATATTTACGAATTCCACGGTTTTGTGACGGGCGGGGCTTGAGACGAGGTAGAAATTCAAGTCGCTGGGCGATAAGCAGGCCCGTCTGCCCTATCCGGTCAGCCATGAACCTCGCAGCCGCCACATATTATTTTGGAGCTTTTGGCTATCCGATGCCGTTGTCGGAGGTAGGGGTGGGTTTGATCTAAACAAGATAATTGATCGGGTAAATCCCGAAACCGCCAGCCTTCGGGCAGTTTTTGTGCCGCCGGCGTCGCTCATACCCAGGAGTCATCGACCGTGTTGGACAATACCGGCGAAATAACCGACGACCTGCGCATTTGTGAAATTAAGTCTCTGAACACCCCGGCGGAAATTCTGCGTGAAAGTTCGCGCACCAATACCTTGGCCCGCACAAT